>QHNF01000041.1:2086-18187 GCA_003218345.1 Verrucomicrobiota bacterium
CAACACGTGTTGCTCGACGGCTTCAAAGTCGTAGTCGATCCGGAGAAAAGCCGCGGTTCATATTTGTACGACGCGGCCAGCGATCGTCGGCTGATCGATCTTTACGGATTTTTCGGGTCGATGCCGATTGGGTTTAATCATCCGCACTTCGATGATCGCGATGTCCAGCGCGAGCTTTCGCAGGCGGCCAAGGTGAAAATTGCGAACTCGGATGTTTACTCGGAAGGCTACGCGGAATTTGTCCAGACGTTTGAGCGTGTGGTTGGATTGCCGCCGCTGGAGCGGTATCTCTTCATCGAGGGCGGCGCACCTGCCGTCGAGAATTGTCTGAAGGCAGCGATGGATTGGAAAGTGCGCAAGAACATGGCCGCGGGTCATGGTGAACGCGGCACAGAGATTTTGCATTTCCGTCGCGCATTTCATGGGCGCAGCGGTTACACCATGAGCCTCACCAACACCGATCCGCGCAAGACGGATTTATTGTCGTGTCCACACATCGATTTTTTATTGCCGGAATCGGAGCGCGAAGCCGATGTGATCGAGCGCGAGGCGAAAGCCGAGCGCGAGATCCGCGAGTTTATCGAGGAGCGCAAGATCGACATTTGCGCCATCATCATCGAGCCGATCCAGGGCGAGGGCGGTGACAATCATTTCCGTGGTGAATGGCTGCAAAAACTGCGAAAAATTTGCGACGAAAACGATATCCTTCTCATCTTCGACGAAGTGCAGTGCGGCATGGGTGCGACGGGACGCAACTGGTGCTGCGAGCATTTCAATGTAGTGCCGGATCTACTCGCGTTTGGGAAGAAAGCGCAGGTGTGCGGGGTGATGGCCGGACCGCGTATCGATGAAGTGCAGGACAACGCGTTTCGGCTATCCAGCCGGTTGAACTCAACATGGGGCGGAAATTTCACCGATATGGTGCGCTCGACACATTACTTGCGCATCATCGAAGAAGAACATCTGGTCGAGAACGCGGCAAGAGTAGGAGGGTATTTTCTGGATCAGCTCCACGATTTGCAACGCGAAGAGCCAATGATTTCCGCGGCGCGCGGCAGGGGAATGTTTCTCGCCTTCGATCTTCCAGACGCAAAAACGCGTGAAGAATTCTGGAAGGGCTTTTTCGATCTCGGCGTTCTCACGCTCCGTTCCGGCGAAAATTCTATTCGTTTCCGTCCGCCGCTCGATATCACAGCGGACGTTATCGATGAAGCCATGGAGTTGATGCGGCAGTTTTGCCGCAAGCGGAAATAAAGTAGCGCAAGCGTCCCGGTTGCATTTAGCAATTTCGCAAGCCGGAGGCTCGCGCTACATTTTGATATGCAAACTGTTCTCGAGAGACTCGGGCTGGCGGATGAGAATCCAGGCGTTTTCTGCGGAGAATGGCGCGGAAGCGGCGCGAAGATCGACAAGATCTCGCCCATTGACGTGCGAAAACTTGCAACCGTGCGCTCGGCATCAGACGACGATTACAAGAAGGCAATCGTGCGTGCGCAGGAAGCGTTTTTGAAATGGCGCACGACTCCCGGTCCCGTCCGCGGTGAAACTGTGCGCCGACTTGGCAACGCGTTACGCGAATTGAAACACGAGCTCGGCGAGCTCATCACACTCGAGACGGGAAAAATCATCGCGGAAGGCGAGGGCGAAGTACAGGAGATGATCGACGTCTGCGATTTCGCTGTTGGTCAATCACGGATGCTTTATGGTCTCACGATTCAATCGGAGCGGCCAAGTCATCGGTTGATGGAGCAATGGCATCCGCGAGGCGTTGTTGCAGTGATCACCGCGTTCAATTTTCCCGTAGCGGTTTGGTCGTGGAATGCCGCGCTCGCGGCCGTCTGCGGCGACGCAACGGTTTGGAAACCTTCGGAAAAAACTCCGCTCACGGCGATTGCTGTGACGAAAATTTGCGAGCGCGTTTGTCGCGAAACGGGAGCTGACCCGGCCATTTTTACGTTGCTGATCGGCGATCGCAGAACAGTTGGCCAAAAACTAGCGGAGGACGCGCGGATCCCATTAGTCTCGGCTACAGGCTCGGTAAATATGGGCTTGAACGTCGCGAAAACAGTTCACGGCCGCTTAGGAAGAACGATCATGGAACTCGGGGGGAACAACGCGTTGATCGTCGCGCCGAGTGCCGACATCGACATGGCGACGCAATCGATCTTTTTCGGCGCAGTGGGCACGGCCGGACAGCGCTGCACATCTACGCGACGCGTGATCGTGCATGAATCGGTTGCGTCCAAGGTTCGGCGCAAACTGTTGGCGGCATACAAATCGTTGGCAATTGGGAATCCACTCGATCGCAAGACCGTGATGGGACCGCTCATCGATAGGAACGCTGTCGATCTTGTTCAGCATTCGATTCAGCGATTGAAAGATGAGGGCGGTGAAGTTCTTTACGGCGGGGAGCGGCTCACCGTTCCCGGCGGCTGCTACATGAAGCCGTGCCTGGCTGCGGCAAAACCGGATTATGAAATTGTGCAGCACGAAACATTCGGGCCGCTACTTTATTTACTGACCTATCGCGATTTTGATGAAGCGATCGCGATCCACAACAACGTGCCGCAAGGTTTGACCTCGTCGATTTTCACGAACGACGTACGCGAAGCCGAGAAATTCCTGAGTGTCGTCGGGAGCGATTGCGGAATCGCCAATGTGAACACCGGAACGAGCGGCGCGGAGATCGGTGGCGCGTTCGGCGGCGAGAAAAATACCGGCGGCGGCCGTGAGAGCGGAAGCGATTGCTGGAAGAGTTATATGCGCCGACAAACAAACACGATCAATTTTTCGAGCGAGCTTCCGCTTGCGCAGGGGATCCAATTCGGCGGCGGCGACGACGGCAGCGCAACGGCGTAATCTGGGGAGCGCACGCCTCCAGCGTGCACGCGCTGGCATCTTGCCGCCGCGAGGGGCAGAGCGTTCGGCAAGATGCCGAACACTGCACGCACCGATGCGTGCGCTCCCCAATCACTCACGCGCCGCGGTCAACTCGAAGAGCTCATCAAGTTTGTCGGTGGTGTCCAAACTCATGATGAACTTCTGCAACTTCTTGCATTGCTTTTTGCCGATAACATCGCCGCCGAGCGCGGTGAATTTTACGGCGATTTCTTCCTCCGTCATTGGATCGCGCGAATCGCCCTTGGGAACATCGACACGCGTTGAGTGTGACTTCCCGTCATTGGTGGTGATGGTGACGCGGCTTGGCTGATACTTGGGAAAGAGCGCTTCGAACTCTTCGTTCGCGACCACTTTTACTTTGTCCATGATTGGAATCAGCGACTTGTCGCGCACGCGTTCTTCCCGGAATTGCAACGGTGTCACCATGCCGTCCACGAGCCCCACAGCCATGCAATAAGGCAGCGAATGGTCCGCTGTTTCCTTCGAGTCCGGCCGATATTTGTGCGGATCGCCCAAAATATCGGCGGCGCGAGCGATCACTTCCACTTTGATTTCCTTCACCTCGTCGGCCTTGATGTTGTTTTCCTTGACCGTCTTCATCATGGCCGTGAGTGGCGAATGACTGAGCGCTTCGATTGGGAAACTCTTCATGCCGCAATCAAGGATCCGATAGTGGGACTTGGGTGAATCGGGAAGATCTTTGACCAGCGCTTCTCCGTCAAAAGTGGCTGGCTGACTTTTGTATTGCACATGACCGAACACGGCAAACAAACCTTCCTTGCCATCGATGATATGTTCAGGCCCGGAAAATCCATCGCGCGCCAGAAGTGCGCTCTCGGCGCCCATACGACCTGCCCACGGATCGACTGTGTTTTTCATGTTGGTCAGCTTGCCGGCGGTGACCGCACCCGGGCAAAATGTTCGAGAGGCGCTGATGCCGATAGCCGATACCGTTTGTTCCGGGGTGAGATTCAATACGCGACCCGCCGCAACCGGTGCAGCAAAAGCGCTTAGCGTGGCGTGGTGCCAGCCGTATTCGCGAATACCCGGCCTGCCGATTTCGCAAAGGCGCATCTCAAGTTCGTAGGCAATGATCGTCGCGAGGATTAAATCTTTGCCGCTTAGACCTTCGCTTTCACAAAGCGCGAGAGGGGCCGCGATGAGATCGCTCGGGTGACATGGATCGGCTTTCCAGTAAATGTCGTTGTAATCCATCGAGCGGATCATGTGGCCGTTTAGAAACGCCGCATCTACTGGATTAGTCTTGAAACCGGAGACAAATGCAGTGGCTTTGCTGTTGCCGCCAGCCATCCCACGGTAATGCTCTAGCAAAATCTTCGCATCCTCCTGCTGGCTTCCTCCGAGGGCGCAGCCGATGGAATCGAACCAAAATAATTTCGCCGCTTGAATCGCTTCCGGTGAAAGGTGCTCGTATTTTAGCGAACACGCCCATTCGGCGATGGTGTGCGACAACAGGTGTTTCGATTCGGTTGTTGGTTCTGACATACTGATCTCCTCAATTAGGATTTTGCCCACGAAACACTCGAAGAACGCCAAAACAACTCAAAAATGTCTGATGCGAAAGATTCACGGCATTTGCGTGATTCGCGGGCAAGAGCATTCAGCGCCATTTGGGATAATGCCAGCCTTGCTCATGAATTGACTGTGTGGCAAAAGCAGAGCCGTGAATCCCAGGAGCTTCTTCGGGGAGCTGAAGCGGCGCAACGTTTACAAAGTTGCCGTCGCCTACGCGATTGTCGGCTGGCTCCTGGTTCAGATCGCCACGCAGGTCTTTCCGTTTTTCGAAATTCCGAATTGGGCGGTGCGATTGATCGTATTGGCGATCGTGATCGGATTTCCAATCGCGCTCGTGATCGCGTGGGCGTTTGAACTGACGCCGGAAGGCTTGAAGCGCACAGAAGATGTCGATCTTGCTACGCAGGCGCGCGCAAAACCCCACGCTTGGATTTACGTCGCGATTGTCGCTGCGCTTCTGTCGATCAGCTTGTTCTTTCTCGGACGTTTCACTGCATTCACAAAACAAAACGGCGCAAGCGAAGTTCTGGCAAAATCGATTGCTGTCTTACCGTTCGAAAACCGGAGTCGCGACCCTGACAACGCCTACTTTGCCGACGGCATCCAGGACGAAATTCTGACCCGCTTATCCAAGATCGCCGATCTGAAGGTAATCTCGCGCACATCGACGCAGCATTACAAAAGCGCGCCGGAAAACTTGTCCGAGATCGCAAAGCAACTGGGTGTCGCCCACATCCTGGAAGGAAGCGTGCAGAAGAGCGGCGACGCCGTGCGCGTGAACGTCCAGCTGATTAAAGCGGCCAATGATTCCCATCTTTGGGCCGATAGCTTTGATCGCAAACTAACCGACATCTTTTCGGTCGAGAGCGAGGTGGCCAAAGCCATTGCCGACCAACTGCGGGCGAAACTCACCGGTCAGGAAGAGCGAGTCATTGCGGCCAAACCGACAAACAATATCGAGGCCTACGATGCTTACCTGCGCGGCCTGGCTTATACACTGAAATCTGCAAACACACCCGCCAACACCCTTGGTGCACAAAAATATCTCAAAGAAGCGGTGAGGTTGGACCCGAAGTTCGCCCTTAGTTGGGCGCTGCTATCATACGTTGATGCGCTCGGCTACCTCACAGCGGCTCTTCAACCAACGGCCGCCCTCCGTGAAGAGGCACGGCAGGCAGCGGAAACCGCGCTCACTCTTCAGCCCAATCTCGGCGAAGCCCTGATGGCCAAGGGTTATTATCACTACGCCTGTCTGAAGGATTACGACACCGCCGTGCGTTACTTTGAGCAAGCACGTCAGCTTCTGCCGAATAGCAGCCGGATTCCTGAGTCGCTGGCCTATGTCACGCGGAGGCGAGGCCAGTGGGACCGGAGCGAGTCGTATTTCAACGAAGCCGAACGGCCCGACCCGCGCAACGTTACCCCACTCACTCAGCACGCCATTTCCTATAATGCACTCCGGCGCTTTCCCGAAGCACTGCGAAAGCTTGATCAGGTTCTCAATATTACGCCGGATGACCTCGATACCCTCGCGACCAAGGCCGCTATCGCACAAGCCGAGGGCGATCTGCCGCGTGCCTCGGCGCTCCTCGCTCCGCTGCATCCGGCTGCCGACGACCCGCTGGCCTTGGAGACACAGGTTTACCAAGCGATCCTAGAGCGCCGCCCCGCACAAATCATCCTTCAGCTAAAGGAAATACTTGCCAAGCCTGATCCAGCACTGGGCTTTTGGAACGGCGAACTGCACTTTTGGTTAGGCTGGGCGCAAGAAGTCGCCGGCGACCGTGCCGCCGCCCAGGAAACTTGGCGACAGGCGCGCAGCGAACTGGAATCTTTCCTCAAAGAACAACCGGAAAATTATACCCTCATTGGAGATCTCGCGCTGACCAATATGGGCCTCGGTGACAAAGCCGTTGCGTTGGCACTGTCGGAACGGGCCATGGCCGCGCTGCCGATCGAAAAGGACGCGCTAAATGGTCCCATTCCGATTGAGACTCTCGCCCGGATAGCGGCGTGCATGGGGGAGCCTGATCGCGCCATTGCCGCTTTACAGAAACTACTCTCGGGACCGGGCAACGGCGCGCTGGCTGCAACGCCGCTCACTCCTGCGTTGCTTCGGCTCGATCCAATGTTCGATCCACTTCGGAATGATCCGCGCTTTCAGAAACTCGCTTCAACCGCGCCGACAGCGGCAAACAAATAAGACGACGCGATGCCGTCAGGAATCTTATCCCCGAGCTGAAGCCGAAAGTCTTTCTTCTCCTGGCATGTTCTTCAGGAGTCATCTTCAGGAGTCACCAGGCGCGGCTGCGACCTCAGCGGATTTGCTAGCTTGGCTGCCCGATAGCTGGGCTGCCCGACCTACGCCGCCTTTTGCATCTTTCCGAGGCTTCAAGTCACGGTGACGGACCTTGATGTCTTTTTTGTTTTTCTTCTTTTTCTCTCGTGTACTAGTTTTCCTTTGTTGGGTTGATCCCCCTTTCTTTTCTCAAAGAACCGCACCGCGGGATCGAACCAGGGTGCGGCTCTTTAACTTTATTTGACGCCGGTGCCGCCTTGGACACCACCGCCCGTGGGGGTGGGGCCTTTGGCACCACCGCCGCCGGCGCTCCCTGCGCCGCCTTTGGCGTCTTTTGATGGTTTTAGGTCACGGACTTTGATCTTTTTACTTTCCTTTTTCTCTGCCATTTTATTGTTCTTTCTTCGTTGGGTTGTTTGTTGTTTGTGTTGTGTCAGTGACACCGAACAGCAATTGATGCCCGTCCGTCACATCCTGTTTTGGAATCAGGTCATCCAGACGAATCAATTTATCTTTCCTGCGCTTGGGCCTTTGATTACCTGACTCTCCGGCGGGCGCATTTTTCTTGTTCTTCGGTACACTCACTTCGGCTTTCTATATTATCAGTATCAATGCCAAGTTTCGCAAGACTGGTCGAAATAAAAGTGCTCGCTGCATTTGTTCTTAAACGGGAGGCACTTACGCAGCGCATCTTTACCAAAATAGACAGTCGCCACTGGAACCGGATGGAATGTCTGAATTCATTCTGAGACCGCTCCCGTTTATTTTTTAGACCACCCGTGCTTTACTTTTGGGCCACCGTCTCGGAGATGGCGGGCGAGCGCCGAGCGAGAAATACCGAGCAACTTTGCCGGCCGTCGCTGCTTTTGGTTTGCTTGCTCGAAGACGAGCTGGACGTGCCTTTTAACGGCACTCTCCAGCGAGAGATCGATGGCGGCGCCGGGCTCTTTATTATTGCTGGTGAACATGGAAACCGATTTGACATTGTCGGATCTAGCTCGATCTGGTTCTAGATCGGGAGGAAAAACGACATGCTCGGGCAGAACCACCGAGCCATTGCGAAACAACGTCATGGCTCGCACCGTGTGACTCAACTCGCGAAGGTTTCCGCGCTACTCATGGCGAAGCAACTTGTCCATCGCTTCAGGATGAATCGCCGTGATGTTTTTTCCTTCTTTCAACCCAGTCGCTTTCAATTCTGCGGCAATCAGTGCTGGAAGTTCCTGTAGCCGTTCGCGCAGTGGAGGAATGAGTAGAGTCAGTCCGTTTAAGCGCTGCTAAAGCTCCTCTCGAAATTTTCCCAGTCGCACTCGGTCGCGCAACGAAGAGTTTGATGAGCAGATGATTCGCGCGTTGGAGGTGAGCATTCGTTCAGAGCCGAGCCGCTCAAATTCGCCGTACTCGAGGACGCGCAAGATTTTTACCTCGGCAAGCGGACTCATTTCCGAGATCTCATCCAGAAAAAGCGTGCCACTATCGGCCAACTCGAATTTGCCTTTAACGCTTTGTTGCGCGCCGGTAAAAGCGCCGCGCTCATGGCCAAACAGTTGGCTCTCAAGCAACGTGTCGCTGATCGCCGAGGCGTTGAAATGCGATGAACGGGCGTCCTGCTCGCGCCGACGAATTGTGGATCGCATGCGCGAGCAAAGTTTTTCCCGTGCCGGTCTCGCCGAGAAGCACGATTGGCACTTCTGACTTTGCGGCAAGCGCCGCCAGCTGCAAACACCGTGCCATGGCGTCATTGCTTGTGGTCAGGTCTTCGATTCTGAGTCTGAAGAGCGGATCTCGCATGGCGAATTATTGTTTCATACTTTCACGCAACTGCCGAATCGGTTCGAACGCATATTCAATCAGCGTCCGCCTGCCGACGATGATGTGCGCTTCTCCTCGCATTCCGACGCGCAGAGGCAAAATTTGTCCCGCACGTGGAGAGATCACAGAACGGTCAAGTGAGGCCAGCGCTATGAAATGCGAACCATCGCTGGAAGTGACCGCTGACGGGCTGATCCAGTCAAGCTTTCCGGTCACCGCGCCATAACGCTGATATGGAAAAGCTTCGAAAAAGTAGCGCACATGCTGAGCAACGGCGAGCTTCGGGAGACCGGTTTCGTTCAAGGTCATCCGGGCGCGTGGTTTCGCCTCCTTCCGAGCGAGCTGGCAAAGCACCTGACCCTGCTGCACTACGCTGCCCACAGTTCGTTGGTCCATGGAAATGATCACGCCCTCATATGGACTGCGAACTGTCAGTAAGTTTTGGTGGGTATTTTCCAGGTCGGTTTTTAAAGCGCCGATGCGCATCTTTAACTTTTCAATGTCGGACTGCTGTTCGCCCCGTTGGCGCGCGTGCTCCGTTTCCATTCGCTCGCGGTCGAGATTTACCTGCTGCACGGTCCTCTGGGCGACACTCAAATCTTTTTCGGAGCCGGCTAAATCGAGTTTCAACTTTACAAGATCGATTTCCGATTCACCGCCCTGCTTGGCTAATTTATCCATGCGCGAGACGAGGTCGCGGCTCGTAGCCACGTGATTCTCGCGGAATTTTACTTCGCTTTTTGCCTGCTCGATTTCGGCCTTCTTGATCTCAAGTTGCGCAACGTAAGCAGTCTCATATTGAGTGAGACTTTCTTCCTTGCTGCGTAAATCCTCGGTGAGAGTCCGAAACTGGGTATCCCAGCCGCGGATCTCGTCAGAGCGCAAAACAAACAACTCCTCGCCGGCGTTTACAGGTTGGCCCTCGTCGACGGTAACGCGACTAATTAGTGCCTGACGGGGCGATTGGATTGGATCGGCGCCCGTCGCGGGAACCAACACGAATGGACAGCGCACCGTTTCCGGCAGTCGCATCACAATGGCGATGAGTAGCGCAACCAGAAACGCCGCCATCAATAGCCACGCTGTCGACCGGATGATCCAAGGTGGCGGCTCCTGCGGCGACATTTCGGATTCTGCATCAATGGAGCCGCGTTGAGTTAATTGGGAAATCATTGCCGAATCAATTCAGATTCCTAGCTGCTGGCTCGAGAGGTAATAATAAAGACCGCGTTGCGCCATCAGCTCATCATGTGAGCCGACCTCGGCGACACTCCCCTGTTCGAGCACCACAATCGAATGCGCTTCGCGAATCGTGCTTAGTCGATGGGCGATCACGATGGTTGTGCGGCCAGCCATTAGCCGCCCAAGATTATCCTGGATCGCGCGTTCCGATTCTGTATCGAGCGCGCTCGTTGCCTCATCAAAGATCAAGACCGGAGGATTGTTGTAGATTGCCCGCGCGATGGCGATGCGTTGCTTCTGACCACCGGAGAGAGAAAGACCCGATTCGCCAATCTTTGTCTCGTAGCCAAGCGGGAGGCGCATGATGAAATCGTGCGCGGCGGCGGCTTGAGCGGCGGCAAGGATGCGATCGAGATCCGGCTCTGGATCGCCAAACGAGATATTGCGCGCGATCGTTTCGTTAAACATGTGATTTTCCTGAAGCACCGTTCCGATGTGCCGGCGCACATCGCGATAATTGAGCGTCTTTAGATCGACATTATCGAAAAAGATCGTCCCTTCCGTGGGTTCCAGCAGGCCGGCAATTAACTTGACCAGCGTAGTTTTGCCACAGCCGCTGCGGCCCACGAATGCGACCATGCGTCCCGGCGCGAGATTCAGCGTAATATTTTTCAAAATATCAGGTGCTTCGGGTCCGCCGTATTTGAAACTGACTCCGCGCAGCTCGATATGCCCTTCCAAGCTATGCACCGGGATGAGACGGGAACGGTCATGGCCTTGCTCCGGCTCTTGCTCAAAAATGTCGTTTAGGCGATTCAGGAGGACGGCGGCGAATTGCAGGCTGTCCCAAACTCCGAGCGCGCGCAAAATTCCTGCGTACGCCATTGCCGTCAGCGAGCTAAATGCGACAAATCCACCGACGCTCAAGTGCCCGTGAATCACTTGTGTCGCGCCCACCCACAAGAAAATCGCGGTGGAGAGAAGACCTATGCTCTGCAGGACACTGTCATACGACATCGTGATGAAGCTGGCCTTGAATAGCTTTTGCGAAACGGAGAGAAATTCGTTAAGCATAGCGTCACGAAATGCGCTCTCGGCGGACGCCGCCTTCACTGCCTCGATGCCCTTGATCGCATCGATTTGGTGCGAACTGTATTTACCCTGGCTTTCTTCCGTGCCCTGATACAAGGGGCGAAGCACTTTCACCGAAAAAATCATTAACCCGACATAGAGCGGTGTCGTTGCCAGGAAGGCAAGCATGAGGAGCGGACTGTACATCCCCATTAAAATAAGAGCGCCGAAGAGAAAGATTAGCGCCAGCAATGCGCCAATTCCCTGTTGGACTGCAAATTGTCGAACTTGCCTCGCCCCATCAAGCCGGCGTTGAATGTCGCCTGTCCGACGACTTGTGAAATAAGTCATCGGCAACGAGAGAAGTTTCCGGCTCAAGAAATCAAGCACCGCGGTGTCGAGCCGCACGGCGGCAAAGGCGAGCAAATATTCTTGCGCGAGGGTGGCGAGTTGCACGAAGACGAGCGCGGCGAGCATGCCGAGCAGAATCGTCGTCAGCAGACCGATATCATTTTCGACAATGACCTTGTCCACCACCATCTGCGTGAACACCGGAAAGAGCAGTTGAAGGAAACTTACGGCGACGGCCAGGCCCAGAACTTGGAGCAAGACGACCTTAAAGCGCGCGAGGAATGGAAAGACCCACGCCAGCGTTGGCTTGCTTTCCGGAGCTTGCTCGAATGCTGGCGTGTAATCGAACAGCGCCGCGTAACCCGTCCACTTTGCTTCAAATTCGCGACGCGGAACTTTCCGCAGGCCAAGCGCCGGATCGGCCACGCGCACAAACTGCTCATCAACATCATGGAGAACGATCCAGTGATTGCCTTCCCAATGTACTATGGCTGGCAGCGGCATCATTGGGAGATTGCGGAACGAGACTTTCAATGCGCGCGCCGCCAATCCGAGTTCGGTTGCAGCGCGAGAAAGCGCCTTCAGGCTCGTGCCGTCCGTTGCCGTGTGGCAGAGCTGCCGAATGCGCGCCAAACTTACCTTCCGACCGAAATGCCGGCAAATCATCCCGAGACTCGCCGCGCCACAATCCATCTCGTCGATTTGCATGATGTGATCGATCTTGCGGATGCGTTTGCCGCGTTTGCGGAATAAGCCCCGCTCGTCGGCGAACGGCTCTTCTTTCTCTTCGCCCTCAGCAGGCGGTTGTTGACCGTCCAACTCCACCTTGTCGTGAACCTGTGTCTCCGCAGGCAGCAGTTCGGTTGTGAAATCTAACGGAATGCGTGCTTCCGTTTTTGCCTGGTAAAGCGCGAGCCGCTCGCTCAGCAACTTGCTAAACTCAGGGAATCGGCGGCGTAAGTCCTTCACTGACTTCGCATCGAGCGCGAGCAATTGGCAATCGGTGGATGCTTCCACCGACGCCGCGCGCGGTGAGCCGTTCAAGATCGACAGTTCACCAAAAAAATCCCCCGCGCGATAGAACGCAAGATTGCGCTCGCGTCCGTCGACTCCGGCAAAGGCGCGCGCCCTTCCTTTTTCAATTACATAGAGTGGTCCGGCGTCGTCTCCTTCACGGATGATGAGACTGCCTTTTTCGAATGCGATTCGCCTCAGTTTGTCGATCATGCTGCGCAACACAGGCGTTGGAAGTCGGCCGAAATTGCTGAACTGATAAAGGAAGCTTTGCAGGGCCCGACTACGTCCGGTCGTCTCGACATACTGCTTCAACTCAGGCACGCGATGGACGAGCCGCAGAAAGTCGTCGCGATCGATCCGTAGAAGATCTACCGCCGTGCTACAGCGCACGGTCGCGTTTCGCGTTCCACCCTCAGACAACGCGGCTTCTCCGAACGAGTCGCCTGGTTTCAACCCCCCCAATGGGATTTCCTCACCATCTGGTTTGATCTTCAGCGCGCGCGCGCGCCCTCTAGTTAAAACGTAAAATGAATCGGCCTGATCGTCCTGTTTTACGATTACGTCACCAAAATCGTAGTGTTCTTCCTGCAACAGCGGCTCAATCGCGCCAAAATGATCGTCAGAAAGAAACCGGAACACCGATGAACGCCGCAGAATTTCGCTATCTTGAGTTTTCATTCCGCTGAAATGGAAACACCAAGTCGCCATTGTACGTACTTGCTGGCGAGCTCGGAGAAATGCCGATCAAGGAGCCGCTGCTCGATTCGCAATCTAACACTCGGATCCTCCGGTTGCGGCTCGATCTTTTTGACAATACGACACAGTTCGAATCCGTCGCCGCGCACGACCGGTTCCAGCACATCTCCCGCTGATACGCTTAGAAATCTTTGCTGGGCATCGACGGGAATTTCTTCCATGAGAAAATCCGCACGGCGATATGGGTAGCGCCCTTCCATGGCAACTTCCTCCATTGACATGCCGTCTTCACGCACACAAAACAGCGCTTCTTTGGCGGCATCGCGCGATTCCAGCTCGATTACTTCAGTTTCGAATCGCGTCAGAGGCAATCGTAGCATCACCAATTCGCGTTGACGCGCTTGCGGGACAAGCACGGTGTCACACCGCTGGCGATATGCTGCTTCCATCACCACCATTTCATTGAACCACTGCGAATCGCGTCCAAGTCGCTTCAGCCAATTGGAAAGTTGCGCCGATTCAACCTCGTTGCGATCGAAAAACTTTCGTTCTTCGCCCGCGATCGCATCCGGATCGGAATCTTTCGCGGCGCAACGAGCAGCCAGACGCCATATCAACTCAGTCGTCATCCGGTCCAATTCTCCGGATAGAATCAATTCCGTCACGAATAACTGGCGTAGTTCCGACGACGCGGAAGTGTATTCAACTTCCTCCGGAACAATCTTTTCATTGAGCGTGCTGGCACAATATTGCCGGGTAAAGTAGTCGCTGAAATCATCAAGTGTGAGCCGTCGTGTCACCAGCCATGCTTCCGTCTCCTCCGCAGTGATCAGATCGTGTTCATAACGAAAAGCTTCTGCTGCCGTGGCAATGGCGGAGTCGTCCAAGTCCAGATCCAGTTCGTCGGCGCGTTTTTTGGCTTCCATGCAGCGGAGAAATTGCTTCCATTTTGAATCCAACTCGCCCCTGAAAAGCGCAGCGTCGACCGCGCCGCGCGCCATGTATTCGTGAGCCCCGCACGCACACACGATCAGGTTGTCGTATGAAACTGACTTTGTACTGGGCATGGAACTGAGGTTTCTACATCTTTTCGGGAAGAAAGTCGAGCCTGTCGTTAATCGGGTCAGGAACGACGCCGAAAATACTGAAAAATGGTATAGTGAACACTGATTGACGAAAGGTGCGATCGCCAGTTTGGAGTATGCCAGCCGCTTCGCTTCGGGCTTTGCTCGCGCATTCCATTGATTACGCGGGAATGTTCCCTCCTTGTAGTCTCGATCTCGAACCGGCGCCGAGCAATCAAGCGCAATATGTCCGTTCAGCCGAGGCCCATTTTGCCATGGCCGATTTTCTGTTCCGATGCCACCGTGACTACGATCGCGCCTTGGAAGAACTCGCTATCGCGCGCCCCGGTCTGCCGAATAGCACGCCGTTCTTTCTTCTCTCCGGCTACATCAATCGACGCCGCAACCATTGGCTTGAAGCTGAACGCGATTTCTCAACTGCGGTCGCCCTCGATCCGAGGAATCCCAATGCTTACAATCTGCTGGCCGATACTTATGTGCTGCAACGGCGGTTTCCTGAAGCGGTGCAGACGTACGAACGTGTTCTTGCTGTGGGTGAGCAGACGCCAATTGTTCAGTTCCGGCAAGCTTCCGCCATTTTTAACGGAACGGGGAATTCAAAACCGCTGCGCGACGTGCTGGCCAAATCGCCCGAGATGGATGTGGCCGGTGGACAGACTCCGGTGCGAGTGATGTTCGCCTTAATCGATAACGATCGCGCTCAAGCGGAGCGCGTTCTTGCCGCCTCACCTCGGTCAGACTTTCAAGATATCGATTTCAGCTTCTATTACCCGAAGGCTTGGTTTGAAGCCATTATCGCGAGAGATAACGGTGATTCAGCCCGGACACTCGCTGCTTTTCGCACGGCGCATGCGATTCTAGCGCAGCGGTTGGTCGTTAAACCCGAGCACGCAAGGACAATAGCTGTGCTGGCTCAAGTCGACGCGGGACTGGGCCAGAAAGAACCAGCTCTGCAAGAAGCACAGCACGCTATCGATTTAATGCCGATCTCTAAAGACATTTACGACGGTGGATTAGTTCTGGAAGGCCTCGCCCAGGTTTACACTTGGGGCGATGAACACAATCACGCCATCGAACTACTTCAGAAGCTGGTGTCGATGCCCAGTTACATTAACTACGGTCGCCTCAAATTTCATCCGTTGTGGAAGCCGCTGCGCGGCAATCCGCGGTTTGAGAAAATCACCTCTTCGCTTGCACCTAAGTAACGCGATCAGTTTGGGAAACTTTTTCCGGAAAGGTAAAGGCCAGCGACTGTCAGGTTTGGAAAAACGTTGACGTCACGTTCAATTCTAATTTGCTTTAGACGCGTCGCCAAGCTTCCGGCTGATGATAATTATTGTATGCCAGAGAGATTGCAGAGAATTCGCGTCAATTGGCGTGTTCCGCGGGCAATCTGGAATAAATGCTGGCCTTGCTCATGAATTGACTGTGTGGCAAAGGCAACGCCATGAATCCGGGGACCTTCTTCGCCGAGCTGAAGCGGCGCAACGTTTACAAAGTCGCGGTCGCCTATGCGGTCGTTGGTTGGCTGTTGGTCCAAGTCACGACACAGGTTTTTCCAATCTTTGAAATTCCGAATTGGGCCCTCAGATTAATCGTGCTCGCAATCATCATTGGCTTTCCAATCGCGCTCGTCATCGCGTGGGCATTCGAGCTTACACCGGAAGGAATCAAGCACACGGAAGATGTCGACCCATTCGACTCGCGCTCAGGGCAGGTCCTTTCCGACAAACGCGTTTCGAAAAATCGCACCTGGATTTATGTCACGCTGATTGGAGCTGCGTTGTCCGTTGCATTGTTTTTCATAGGACGCCTTAGCGCTCCCGGCAGCAGTGCGTCTCCGGCCGGTCTGTCGGAGAAATCCATAGCGGTGCTACCTTTTGAAAATCAGAACCGCGACCCAAACAATGACTACCTCTGTGACGGCATTCCCGAAAGCATCATCAACAGCCTTTCCGAGCTGCCAAAGCTCAAGGTGATGTCGCGTAACTCAGTCTTTCATTACAAGGGAAAGGAGACGGATGCTCAGACGATAGGAAAAGAGTTGAAGGTGCAGACGTTGCTCACGGGCCGGGTAACACAACGCGGTGATGGCCTAACGATTGGGGTCGAGTTGATCAACGCGCAGGACAACAGCCAACTGTGGGGTCA
>QHNF01000169.1 GCA_003218345.1 Verrucomicrobiota bacterium
GCGATAGCAGCACCCGGGCAAACTCACCTCCATTGCGCAGGCGGAGTAACCGCGCGCTTGAGCCCAGAGGAAGGCGAGGCGCTTTAGCTGGACATGTCGCGCGGTTTCGCCCCGGGCGCTTGTTACTCCCGCAGCCATTTCGCAAGTTCGCGTGCCCAATACGTAACAATAATATCCGCGCCCGCGCGCTTGAGCGCAGTCATAATCTCGAGGACAGCCGCGCGTTCTTTTAAGAGCCCTTTCTCCGCGGCGGCTTTGATCATCGCATACTCGCCGCTGACATGATAAACGGCAGTCGGTTTTCCAAAGCGTTCATGGACTCGCCACAAGACGTCGAGATACGGCAAGGCAGGTTTTACCATCAGAATATCCGCTCCTTCGTCGACATCCAGGGCTACCTCGCGCAGCGCTTCATCTGCATTGGCGAAATCCATCTGATAAGAACGACGATCGCCAAACTGCGGCGGGCTCTCGGCCGCCTCGCGGAATGGCTCGTAAAATGACGACGCAAATTTGGCTGCGTAACTCATAATCCCGGTTTGATCGAAGCCTCCGGCGTCAAGCGCCTCGCGGATAGCGCCGATGCGGCCGTCCATCATGTCGCTCGGTGCCACCAAGTCTGCGCCCGCTCCTGCGTGAGAGAGCGCCGTCTTCACTAAAAGCTCCACGGTCTCGTCGTTTAGGACGTGGAAGTGGTCTCCATCAATGCGTGTGACGCCGCAGTGCCCATGGCTCATGTATTCGCACAGACAGACGTCAGTGATGGTAACAAGATCTGGACATTTTGATTTAATGGCTCGCACCGCATTTTGGACGATTCCGTTTTCGGCGTAAGCGCCGCTGGCTTGCTCGTCTTTCTGTTCCGGAATCCCGAAAAGCAGGACTGCTTGCAATCCGAGATCCTGAGCGTCCCGCGCTTCATCGACAATCTCTTTCACAGGCAGTTGAAAAACCCCGGGCATGCTGGCGACGGCCCGACGTTGATCCAATTTTTCACTTACGAACAGCGGCAGAATGAAATCGTGGGCGCTCAATTGTGTCTCGCGGACGAGGTTTCGCAGAGCAGGGGAACGCCGCAAGCGACGGGGGCGATGCACCAGTTTTCTCACAAGGCAGACAGTACGCGGTGCGAAAGTGGGTCGCAAGCAAGCAGGAGTGAGCTTTGCTAGAGGACGTGGCCTGGGACCAGTCGGACGAATGCGGCAGATGCTTGACGGCGCGTGGCGTTCGGTGTCTGCATCTTGGTCGTGGCGCGTGAGACCGATTATTTGCTAGTCGATATCAGTAATTCCTACACAAAGTTTGCCTTTGCATCAGCGAACCGGGTCTCGGCTCCTGTGCGCATCGCCACTGGCAAACTTTCGAGCAGCGTGGTCGCCGGATTTCTTGGAAAACGAAAAGTCCGGAAGGTGGTCGCCTCTTCGGTAGTGCCGGCAAAAAACTCCGCGATTTCTAAGGCTGCGAGAAAAGTGGAGGTGCTCTGGTTAAATTGGAAGCTGAAGCTGGGCATAGGGATTGATTATCCCCAACCGCAATCGATTGGCGCGGATCGACTGGCAAACGCTGCGGCAGTCACAGAACTTTATGGATTTCCCGCTATCGTGGTGGATTTCGGCACAGCAGTGACTTTTGACATTGTTTCGGATCGCCGCGCTTACATCGGCGGGGTGATTGCGCCGGGGCTTGAAGCGATGACTAATTTTCTTTATCAACGAACGGCGCTGTTGCCGGAAATTTCTTTGAGAGAGCCGCGGCGCGCGATCGGTAAATCGACGATCCAGGCGATGCTGTCGGGTGCGGTGTTTGGGTATCGCGGATTGGTTCGCGAAATTCTTGCACGGATTAAGACAGAGCAGTTTCCGCGCAAGAGAGTCCGCATAGTAGCGACAGGTGGCTACGCGCAATTAATTGCGGCGCGGTTGCCGGAGATCAATGCGGTTTGTCCACACCTCACTCTTGAAGGATTGCGAATGGTGGCGAATTTGAATTGATCTGCCGGAAATGTCTCCGGAAGTCGCAGTACGTATCTAACGACCCGCAGCAATTTGGGTATTTTTCCGAAGCAACCTGAAAATCATCTACTCGAACGCAACTTTGGACTTGTCAGGGGCGCTGATCCACGCTTCAGTCCGTATTTCATGAGAATCTGCAAGATTGCTGTGTTCGCAGTGCTGGCCCTTACCTCGTTTGCAGCGGAAAATGTCGCCCCAACCAAATCGGAGTTGGAGGATATGTACAACGCCGCGTACCGCGCGTTTGATGCCAACAATTTTACCGAAGCGCTAAAGGGACTTGACGCCATTGATGCCCGTCAACCTGATCTCGCGGCGTCGAAAAACCTGCGCGGCGTCATCCTGATGCGGCAAGGCAGCTATGATAAGGCGGAAGCAGCATTGCAGGACGCGGCCCGGATCGATCCCAAGTTTTGGAATGCGCGCTTCAACCTGGCGGAGATTCCGTTTCTCAAAAAAGATTGGACAGAGGCGCGGAATCGCTTTGAGAAGCTGCTTTCCAGCGGTAAGTCCGATTTGGCAAAAGAAGCTTCGCAGCTGATCCAATATAAAATTCTTCTGACTTACTTGCTCGAAGGGAAAGAGAACAAGGTCGACTCCATTCGGGCTAAGCTGGAGCTTTCGCCCGATACCCCTGCCGTTGACTATGTGAAAGCAGCCGTCGCGCTTCAACAGAAGAATGAAAAGGAAGCGAAAGATCGGCTCGCAGCAGCAGAGAAGAATTTTTCACCGCAACTAAACAAGCTTTTCGCAGAGTCACTTTACGAAGTCGGCTGGCTGGAAAAGCCAGCTGGCGAAACGAGGCCTTCCTTGCCACTAATGACAGCTGCCGAGCGCTCGGAAAAATCGAAGGCTACAGCGCGTTCAAAATTCGAACAGGCGCAGCAGGCGCTGCGGCAACGCGACTTCGCAGCGGCCCGTAAATTAGTCGATGAAGCGGATCAGGCGGATCCGAATCAGCCGGCGACCCTCAATTTGCGTGGCGAAATTCTGATGCAGCAGAAGCAGTTTGACCAAGCCGAAGCTGCATTTAAAAAAGCAGCCAAGCTGGATCCGAAACTTCGGGAAGCACAATACAACCTCGCGCAAGTTCCCTTTAAGAAAAAGGACTATGCGAAGGCGCGGGAGCGTTTCGAGGCGCTGTATGAGCGAACCCCGGGCGGCGACAAAAATCAGGCAGCAGAGCTTATCAAATTCAAAATTTACATGACGCTTTTGCTCGAGGGAAAAGAAAGTCGGGCGCACGCGATGATGGAGGAGTTTCAATTTACGGGAGACACCCCGGCCCTCTATTATGCCCAGGCGGCGTGGGAATTTAAGCATAACAATCCGGAAAAGGCCGCCGATTGGACTGCGTCCGCTAACAAGATTTATTCGCCGGCGCTCAACAACGTTTTTGCTGACGCTTTTTATGACGTTGGTTGGATGCAAAGCCCGGAAATTGCAGCCGTGCCTACCCCCACCTTCGACACTAACGTCGTTGCCTCTCAGGCAGGGGGTGGTCCGGCAGTGGAGCCAAGTCC
Organism: Verrucomicrobiota bacterium; assembly: GCA_003218345.1. GTDB lineage: Bacteria > Verrucomicrobiota > Verrucomicrobiia > Chthoniobacterales > UBA10450 > Udaeobacter. The sequence goes on from QHNF01000169.1 coordinate 3,536, forward strand.
TATTCCGGATAGCGTTTTTGCCGCAAACAGGCAGGGCGACGCATCGAAGGGCGAACCGTTTGCTTCTTCGAGCCCTGCGGCAAGCGGCCCAAATGCCGGGATGGAAATCAACAGTGCTGCAGCAACAGCTGAACAGCCCGCTGTTTCGGCCTCGAACGAGCCGGCGACGGAAACAGGGGCGCAGCCAGAACAGCCGCTGGCAGCTGCGGCCGCGGCCTCCTCTCCTAGTCCTGGCGAATCAACAACTGCGTCTGCCGAGGCGCCGAAGGCTTCCTCTGCGTCCAAAGAACAAAATGATCAGTCAGCTGCTGGACAGACAAATGCGCCGAAGAACTCTGCTGTCAGCACAGCGCCTGGCAACGTCTGGCCATCCACCATTCCGGGAATGACGAGCCGGAGAATGTGGCTTGTCGGTGGATTGCTGTTAGCGGCCATATTTCTGCTGGCTTGGGTGATCGTGCCTGTGTTTCGCCGTCATGCATCCAACGGCCCGAATTACTCGCGCTCAAGGCCTGCCGCCGCTCCTAACCTGTTTAAGAGTGGAGTGGCGCCAGCGCGAAAGGGCAATGGGCAGGGCAACGGCTTTTCTGGCGGGCCCCGGCAGATTTCGCTGAGATTAGAAGCGTCGAAACCTTCATTGCGACAGACTGCGATACCTTCAGGGAAATTGAGCGGTAGTTTTGATCAACTGAGCGAGTTGAAAGCGAAGCCCTCACCAGCTCCGGCTTATCGCAACGGAGAGCCTGACCGTGAATTGGCGCCGCTCACTGAGTCAGCATTTGAATCATCCGTGGGATCGATTGTCGAACAGCCACCAGGGAGCTTGCGCTCGGCAATTCCGCACGCGGCAGAGGTGGCCGAGGTTTCAGCAATCGGCGAATTGACCGAACTTTCTGAGATAGCGCCGGAAGAGCCCAATGAGATTTGTGAAAATACGCAGGAAGTCATATTGCCCGCACAAGAAGTGAGTGAAATTGCCCGGGACGCAAATGAAGCCGCATTGTCCAG
>QHNF01000177.1 GCA_003218345.1 Verrucomicrobiota bacterium
AATTGCAGGGCTGGAAAAGCTCGATGCGACGCTGAAATCTTTGGCTTAGCGGGCCGTGAGGACTGTTCGGGGTGCAAGCTTAGCCATCTCAAACTGCGCGCTGACTTCTTGAATTTGCGCTGCCTGCATTTTGAGCCGCGCGGTCAGAGCCTCCATTCCTTTCTGTTGCTGGGCGAGGGTCGCTTCTAATTCCTGCACCTTCCGGTGCTCTTTGAGTAGCATCGCATTCACTGCGTCGTACCTCAGAGGTTTGAGTCGTAAATTGGAATTCGCGGCTGAGATGACGGCGAAGAGCGCGCCCAACAAATTGATCGCCGTGCTTCCGTTTGAAAATTTAAGCGCTGACGGGATTCAGGAAGAAATTCTCACCCCCTATCCAAGATTTCCGAACTAAAGCTCGTCTCCTGCAGTTCGACGCGTCAATACAAGAGCAGGCCGAAAAATCTGCAAGAGATCGGCCGCCAATTGGGTGTGGCGCACATTCTGGAAGGCACTATTCAAAAAGCGGGGGACCACGCCGGTGTCCACGTTCAACTGATTAAGGCCAAAACCGATTCCCATCTTTGGGCCGAGAAATTCGATCGCAAATTAACCGACATCTTCGCCGTCGAAACGGAGATCGCGGCCAAAATCGCCGATACTTTGCAAGCAAAACTCACGGGTGCGGAGCAGCGAGCAATCTCTTCGCGCCCGACCGAAAACAGTGAGGCGCATCAATGGTACCTCAAGGGGCTGTACTACTGGAACAAATTTTTTGCACCGGGTTTTGAAAGGAGCGCCGATTATTTTCAGCAGGCCGTTGACCTCGATCCAAACTATGCGCCAGCTCACGCTGGATTGGCTGTTTACTACGCCTTTGCGGCAGCTACTGGTCTCATGTCGCCCGTTGAAGATTGGCCGAAATCGGAAGCAGCCGCCAATAGAGCCATAGCGTTAGATGAGGCGCTCGCCAAAGCTTACAACCCGCTGGCCGCCATTAAACTCTATTGGTATCGGGATTGATCCGCTGCCGAACGCGCGTGTCGTCGCGGGATCGACCTCAATCCAAATTTTGCCGAGATACGTCATCATTACGCGCTATGTCTGATTTTGTTCGATCGCGACGAAGATGCGCTCAGCGAAGTGCGGCGGGCCGCAGAGTTAGATCCGTTTTCGTCGCGTTTTAATGTAAGTTGGGCGACAATTCTTTTCTTTATGCGCCAGTACGATCGCGGCATTGATCAGTTCCAAAAGACGCTTGAGTTGGATCCGAATTATGGGCGACCTCACGAATGGCTTGGGTACGCTTATGAGAAAAAAGGAATGCAGAAAGAAACTATCGCCGAGTGGAGCAGGGCTTTGAATCTCAGCGGAGCTAATGAAGAAGCATCCATGCTCGACCACGCTTACGCGCTCAGGCTTCGAGGCGGCGGTGGGGGCCCTGGTGCAAAAACGACTCGAACAATTCAATGAGAAAACCGCTCGCGGCCATTATATCACCGCCTCAGATTCGCTACCGCCTACGTGCGTTCGGGCGACAAGGACCGGCATTTGCGTGGTTGGCAAAGGCGGCCGCGGAGCGAAACCGTTTCGCACTCGAAATAAACGTCAATCCAATGTTGGATCCGCTCCGTCCCGATTCACGGTTCGAGAAAATTGCCAATCAAATCATTCCGGCGGCTTCCAAATAGCGATTTCCATTTTTCTGATGCCGAGCGCAGTCGAGTAATCTCACACTGTTAATCGTATTGTGCGCTCAGGCCGGAACAGGCGTTTGCCGTCCCACCGCTATTTGTTCGCGAATTTGTCTTCGATCGTCTGGCGTAAGTGATCAGCTATCGTCGGGTGATCCAGTCGCTGTATCACTTCGTTTAGAAAGCCGGCGACAACAAGACGTTGAGCGGCTGGAACGGGAATGCCGCGCGTGCGCAGATAGAAGAGTTCGTCCTCGTTGATCTGACCAGACGTTGCGCCGTGGGTGCAACGGACGTTGTCGGCGAGGATTTCGAGACCGGGCATTGAATTGGCTTCAGCGTCATCGCTCAAGAGGAGATTTCTCACCTTTTGATAGGCATCGGCAAAATGGGCGTGCGGCTCAACGCGAATGAGGCCGCCGAAGATGCTGCGGGCGCGATTATCGAGCGCGTTTTTGTAAAGGAGATCGCTCGCGGTGTGAGGTGAGATGTGGTCCTGCAATGTGCGGGCATCGAATTCCTGTTGAGCTTTGGCGATCGAGACAGCGAGAAGGTCACTACGGCCGCCTTCGCCCATTAGACGGCTGAGACTTTCGAAGCGTGAATATCGCGAACCGAGATGCAAATTAAGGCTCATGGCTGAGGCATCGTGATCGACCGTTGTCGAGTTCATTTGCAGCGCCACGACATTTTCTCCCCAGTTTTGCGCGCACACATAGGTTACTTTGGCTCCGGGACCGGCAATCAAGTCGTTCACGCCACAAGCAAAGCCCGGCAAACATCGATCTACCGAGCGGAAATGCTCGATCACGGTCACCTTGGCGAGCTCGTCAGTTACCAAAAGCAAATGCGGAAAAACCGAAGCGTTCTCACCATTAAGCCAATGGAAAATTTCGATTGGCAACTCGACCTCGACGCCGCGTGGCACGTAAAGAAATGTTCCTGACGAAACCAGCGCTTGGTGCAGTGCCGCAAACTTGGCCGAGCCCAGAATCGCCGGCTGCGACATGAAATGTCTTCGAAACAAATCAGAGTGCTCGACCATCGCACGTTCGAGCGATTGGAAAATGACGCCGCGTTTTTTCAGCTGATCTGAAATAACGTCGCGCTCAATCAGCTGATCACCGGCAAAAATCATACGGCCAGCAACGTCCTCGAGCCCGCGAGATTGCTCTAGAATGGCGGTGCGTTCATCATCACGCAGCGCGCCGCCGAACTTGAAAGGTGTGAGATCGAGAAGACCGACATTGGCAAATCGCCAGGCCTGATCCTTACGCGTCGGTTTCGGTAGTATCTCGAATTGTCTCCACGCTGCGCGCTGCTGATCGCGGAAGCAATCTGGGAAATCGCGCGACTCCGCCGGGCCGGAAAGAATCGGTGCGTCCTGCTTCAGTTCTTCATGTGCGACAAGGGACATATCGATCGTAGACTGATCGGCAGTAGCGTAGCGCAAGCGTCCTCGCTTGCAGCCAACAACAACGCAAGCCAGAGGCTCGCGCCACGTTACCCAACCGAGCCTTCCATCTCCAGCTCGATCAGGCGCTTGAGCTCGACGCTGTATTCCATCGGGAATTGGCGGACGAGATCGTTGACGAAGCCGTTAACGCTCAGGCTCATCGCTTGGGCTTCACTGAGGCCGCGCTGTTGCATGTAGAAGATCTGTTCAGCGCTCACCTGGCTGACGCTCGCCTCGTGTTGCACGGCGTTACCGGTCCCGCGCACCGTGATGGCCGGATACGTGTCCGTTCGCGAGGTCGCGTTGATAAGCAGCGCGTCGCACTCGGTGTTGTTCTTGCAATGTTTCAGGTGCTTCGGCACATGGACCAAGCCGCGGTAAGTGGCGCGGCCTTTGCCGATGGAAATCGATTTTGAAACAATGTTGCTGGTCGTTTCATCGGCAGCATGAATCATCTTCGCACCGGTGTCCTGGTGCTGGCCGTCGTTGGCTAGCGCGATGGACAGAACTTCGCCGCGCGCTTTTCGACCCTTCATAATCACGCTTGGGTATTTCATGGTGAGACGCGAGCCGATGTTGCAATCGATCCATTTCACTTCCGCGTTTTCATGGGCAAGACCGCGTTTTGTGACGAGGTTGAACACGTTCGACGCCCAGTTCTGCACGGTGATGTACTGAATCTTGGCACCTTTTAGCGCGACCAGTTCCACGACGGCGCTATGGAGCGTCGGGGTGTTAAACTTCGGTGCTGTGCAACCCTCCATGTAAGTCACTTCCGAGCCCTCGTCTGCAATGATGAGGGTGCGCTCGAATTGGCCGAAGTTTTCGGCGTTAATGCGGAAGTAAGCCTGCAGCGGGTGTTTCACTTTCAGCCGCCGCTGAACACAGCGCTGTTGAGCGCGCTGAATTTGTTGTCGGCGATCGGGATGACTTTGCCGAACCATTTCCGGAAAATTTCCGGAAAATTCTTCAGCCCCTCGGTCGATCCGACGAAAATGACGCCTTGTTCGCCGACCGCTTTTTTAATGTTCGAATAGACGGCCTCGCTGTCGAACTGCGCTTCCACCCCGGCAAGAAATTTTCGCTCCTGCTCAGGAATACCCAAACGCTCAAATGTACGCTTGATGTCGTCCGGCACTTCATCCCAACTGCGTTTGGCCTCGGTCCCGGGGGAGAGATAATAGCGGATCTTGTCGAAGTCGATTGCTTCGAGATCCTTGCTGGCCCAATGTGTGGGGAGCGGCTTTTCCAAAAACGTTTTGAGCCCTCTGAGGCGAAACTCACGCACCCAATCCGGGTCTTGTTTGACGTCTGAGATGTAATGAACGGTGCGCTCGCTCAAGCCCGCACCGGCATCGCGCACGTGAGCTTCCGGATAAAAGAAATCCCCAATGTTGCGATTAATGTCGACTGCTGAAGTTTCGGTTTTCATAGTGAATTTACCCGTTTTACCTGAACGCTGGTTCAACCGCTCCGTCACGCGCCCAATCGTAGCCTCTCTCTTCGAGCTCGAGAGCGAGTTCTTTCCGCCCGCTTCTAACGATTCGCCCCGCCACCATCACGTGGACGTGGTCGGGGACGATGTAGTTCAGGAGGCGCTGATAGTGCGTAATTAACAATATGCCAAGATTGGGGCCGCGCAATGAGTTTACTCCGTGCGCCACGGTCTTGAGCGCGTCGATGTCGAGGCCGCTGTCCGTCTCATCGAGCACGGCATATTTGGGCTCGAGCATCGCCAATTGCAGAATTTCGGTGCGCTTTTTTTCGCCACCGGAAAAACCTTCGTTGACCGCACGTGAGGTAAAGGAACGATCCATCCCGAGCAATTCCATTTTTTCGTAAAGTTTTGCGTAATAATCGGTTGCCTCGAGCTCTTCGCCCTCGGGCAGGCGTGATTGGAGGGCCGCGCGGAGAAAATTGGCGATGGTCACGCCCGGAATTTCGCTCGGATACTGGAACGCCATGAAAAGGCCACGCCGTGCCCGTTCGTCCGGTTCAAGTTCGAGAAGGTCTTCCCCATCCATCGTAATTTTACCGCCGGTAACTTGGTAATCCGGGTGACCGGCCAGGACCTTGGCCAGCGTGCTTTTTCCTGAGCCATTTGGGCCCATGAGCGCATGCACTTCACCCCGCGGCACACGCAGAGTCAGTCCGCGAACGATCTCCTGATCGGCGATGGCGATACGCAGTTTATCTGTGTTCAATTCCTTCATAAACAGGAAACAAAAATATACGCTGCCTGCCGGGATTTGCGAACGCTGATTTCGAGTTCCGGTGACCTTATGCGTCAACGCCTTGGCGTAATCGATCGCGAGATTTTGCAGATTGCGCTTTAATCCAAAATCGCCGATCTAAAATCGCAAATCAAGATTACCCCGTGGTGTAACGGTAACACAGCGCCCTTTGGAGGCGTTATTCTTGGTTCGAATCCAAGCGGGGTAGCCAGGTAAAAGCCTTCGGCCCACGTGGCTAAGGCCACGCAAAAGGTTTCGCTTCGCGACAAGGTAAGCTACTAACGGACATGTTCTATATTCATGTCCTTCACTCTATCCGCGAGGGCGGATTTTACATCGGATACTCCACGGATTTGAGGAGACGGTGATTGGAGCATACGGATGGTGCATCGGTTGCAACAAGGCATCGGATCCGTGGAAGCTCATCTACTATGAGGCTTATATCGAACGACTCGATGCCGAGGGCTCACAACGGTATCTGAAGAGCGGCGGCGGTCGGCGTTTTTGAGGCAATGTCTCAAAAAATTTCCAAGTCGATCGGTCACATCATGAGGCCGCAAGTTGTTGTTCGCCGGGCAGCCGCGTAAGGCGAAGCCTTTCACGCGGAGCAACTCGGTGCCAAAATCCAGGTTGAATCATTGCGCCGTGAGCCGAGTATGAATTCTTGGTGCGGCGAACAACGCCTTTATGGAGCGCACAACTTTTCTCGATTGCTACCGGATCCGCGCTAACGGGGAAGGAATACCGCACGAATTCAGCCGAACCGGTGAAGTGGTTACCTACAAAGCCGTCGATGAAAGGACCGACGAAACAGTTGCCCTCAAGCTCATTCCGATGGCAAGCATCGACTCTGCAGCCCGGGAGCAGTTTGAGCAGGATGCACGCGCTGCCGAGAGAATCCATCATATTAACATCGCCAAGGTTTTTGCCTTCGGACACGAAGAAGATTATTTCGTCTATGTCTCAGAGTTCCAACACGGCGAGCCTCTCGCCTTATGGATCGAGGAGCACGGTCCGATGCCACCGGACGCTGTATTGCGCGTGGCGGAGCAAATAGTCAGCGTCCTTGCCACCGCCAGTTTTCACAAGCTCACGAACTGCGCTATTCAGCCATCCAACCTTATGATTGTCCCAGGGTCGACTCCTGAGGGCCACTGGCCTTTCGTGAAGCTAATGAACTTCGGGTTGGCTGGGCTGAAGATCCAGCCTGATGGACTTGGCGAGAGCGAAGGAAGTTTTTCTGTAGCGCCGCCGTTCGCCAGTCCTGAGCATTTGCAGCATGCAACCGTCGATTTTCGCTCGGAAATTTACTCTCTCGGGGCCACAATGTACTTTCTCCTGACGGGCGACGCGCCTCCGGCGGAGGTAGGCCGTCGGCAGCTGGGCGCGTTTCCGAAGGCTCTGCGGAATTTGCTAGCCAACATGTTGCGTCACGATCCCGATCAACGCCCAAAAGATCCAGTCGCGCTAGAAGAACTGATTCGCCAATGCATGGCGAGAATTGAACGGCGGCAGGCGCTCGCACAAAGACTAGGAATTCCGCTCTCGGCGGTCATTCCCCGGAAATCAAAGACACCATCGACGCCGTTTGCACAAGTGTTACGCGGAATACTTGCATTTGCCGCTCTTGTGTTCGCAGCAGGAGTGCTCGCCACATTCTTTTTGCCAGATGATCTCAATCCGTTCCGGCATCGAACCGCGGCGAAAGAGGTGATTGGCGTCCCGGTTGGCGTGCCGGAAACTGCGCCGTCTGCGCCGCCACAAACAACAAATACCGCACCCGTTGTCGCCAATCAGCCGGCCACGAACGCGGCAATCTCCCCAGCCGCAGACCAAAGTTCTTCGCCGACTATTGAACAGGGACAGCCTTTAAATCCGGACTTGATTGCGGCTGCCACTTCTCGGAACGGGGCAAACCCAACACCGAGCACCTCGACGGGAAGCGCTGATCAAACACAGAGTGACGCGACCGCTCAAGCAAACGTTGCGCCGCAGCCGGCTACCGCCAGCAACTCGACTGCAGCCGGCAAAAAGGAAAAAGCAGATGGACCGAGATCAAAACGAGCGCGGAGTGGACAAGCGTTTCTTAACGAGCAGGGCTCCGAACCACCGTCAGCTCGGGGGCGACGGACTCGGGCCCGGGTTGTAGGCATCACGGATGATGGAAGATTGATTTTTCGCTTGCCCTCCGGTCGCACTGCGATCGTGGCGCCGGACTCTAACGAAGACGAATTCGCGCCACGACGTCACCGCCGCGCTTTCAGTGGGCGCGATGAGACGTTCGTTCCCCGGCCTGGATTAGAACCGGATTATCTTCCCAACGATTAGTCGTTTGGGCGGGCATGCGCACCAGACGGTAGCCCCGTGAGACCATATCGCCTGCCACTCTTCGGCAGAACCGTTTTCTCGCTGCCGAATATCTCAAAAAAAAATAACAGAAAAAGCTTGCCTAATGCCGGAATTCCCGGCATACCTCACGTCCATGTGGCGACCGGGCTGCCTAATATCGGCAACTACATTGCTTCTGGTCATTTCCGCCGCAGCTGCGCACGCGCAGGCGCTGGCTCCCTCAACATTGGATTTTACTAGTCACGATCAGAAGAGTGCAAACGATATAGTGCAAGTGATCACGGATAAGCCGGTGCAAGCGATCACGAAAGAACGCGCGCCCATCATTAAGAAAAAACCGGCGCCGGCGATACCGAAAAAGCCGACGGAAGCGACCACGGATAAAGCGCCGCGAGCGATCACGAAAGCGCCGGTGCAAACGAACGCGCAAAGGCCGGTGCAGACGATCGCCAAAGGATCGGTGCAAGCAATCCCCAAGGATTCGGCACGAACATTTGCCATAGAGCCGGTGCGACCCATGAATCAACCAAGCATAAGCGCGCCGACTCGGTCTGCTTTCCATTTCAGCTTCAAAAACTCGGAGGGCAAAAAGGAATCGGCTCCTGTCATCACGCAGTATTATCCGCAGCGCATTGTATACCCGTTTGCCAAGGTCGATCGGCATATCGATGGCAGGCTGATGCAAGCGGCGACGATTGCGCAGGAACGCGCCCATGCGCATTCGCGCTCCCGGTGCTGGCATTATGTAAAAGACGCATTGCTCGCTTCCGGTGTTATCGATTCCCGCCCGAAAACCGAACTCGCCAGAGACGCCGCACAGGAGCTCGTTAGCAATTACGGATTCAAACGACTATCGGTGATCGGTGCTCGTGTATGGCACCACCCGCAGCGTCGGTCACGTCGAGCTCCGCACCCGGGATGGTTTCGTCAGCGATTTCCGTTCGCCGACGCCATCGCGCCGTCCTCTGGTCGGCGTTTACGCGAAGTTGTAATTTTCCCGGGTTTCGGTCGGAAATTACACTTCTAGCCTGACTCGGCAGCCAGGCATCTTGCCTGCG
>QHNF01000178.1:0-4535 GCA_003218345.1 Verrucomicrobiota bacterium
CGTTCGACCATTTGGTCCGGCAGCGAGCTCAGGGCCGTTACAATCTCGACGGTGGCTCCGGTCGCCGACGCAAGGCGGATCGCTTTGATGATGCCTGGATGGTGTGTGGATTCGCCCGAGTAGTTTAGGCGGATTATCTCTGGGTCTGTGAGCTCGCCGATGATCCGCTCAAAGAGGCGCATCTCCATGTGCATGCCATTGCCGTGGCGCAATCTTCGTGAGCAGAAGACGCAGTCGAACGGACACTTGGAGGTCAACTCGATCCACAGCACGCGCGGGGTCGGGGCGTGCGGGATCGCGCTGTGCGGGGGCCGACGCCAAAGGAGGGGTACGTTCCGAGTGCTCTTCATCAGACCAAGTTAGATTAATTCGCGCGAATCCGGTTTCCGAATGCCACCGATGCCTTGCCGATAGATGCACCAGTCCAGCGCTTGATGGGCAAAAATAGCACACCACACATTTGCCGTTCCATCATCGGGCCAGAACCTGACGGCGCCCTGAACTGAGACGTGTGCAAGAACAACCTCAGCTAACTGCAAGCGGATAGTATCCGATGCCAATGGGTCAAGGCAAAGCAGTCGCAACGCCTGGGCCTGGATGTCGGCACGCGGTCGGCCCCAGGACGATCCAACCTGTTCAGGGAGAAATCCCGCGGCGTGATCAAAACCGATTTTCGCGCGCTGCTCGGGAAACACCCGTGCGAGGCCTTCCATGGCGTAGAGCCGTGCGTGCCAGTCCAGTTGCTCGTCCCCTCGCGTAGACCAGTCATCAATTGTTTCTTCAGCCGCTCGAAGGATGCGGTTGGGAACCCAGCCGGTGGGCGCACCAAGGAGCGTCGCTGAAGTCTTGATCTGATAAGGGCCGCGGCGAGTCGACCAGCGATCTGGAAATCCTACTGAGTCGAGCACAAGCCAGGGATCAAGTCGGCCGTCCGTACCGACCATGCGGTCCAGCCAGCCAGCAATCCGGGCAGCGGCCTTGCTACACGCCGCTTCGCCAACAAGGGGCGCAGCATCCGCAAGGCCCCGCACGATCATGGCCAGATCGAAAGAGGGGGCGCCTTGATTGCGCCAGTCGGCGCGCGCTCCAATGCGCGTTGCGGCCGGATACGGACCCGACCACTGACGGTCCAGCCACTTGACGACTGCGGTCATTAGATTCGAATTTGGCGCGTAGAGCGCTGCCCAGCTCAGCCAATATCCAGCGATTTCGCCGTAGTGGAATTCAGCCTCGCCCGACACTAAAAGCCGACCGGCCACGCCGCCCAGTTCAAGATTGGGGGCGCGCCGCAATGGCGCCTCACACAGCCAGCCACCAATGCGGTCGCGCGCCTTTAGAAGGTCGAATCGACATGCACGGTCGTGCCGTTTCATCGTCATAGCACGCTGAACGCCTTCTGTAATGCAGGCGTTTGTTGCATCGCCTCGTTAGGCGTTTCGTTGCATTGTGGGTTCATGTGTCTGCCAGAACTGCTCAGCCTCTGCGCGCAACTATGGAAGGAACTCAACTGCGGTGTAGCAGCATGAATAGATTCGAGATAAAACGTTACGGTTAGGACCTGAGGTTCAAGTTCAACAAACCCGCTGGGCTTGTTGTCGGCATGCACAATAAAGCGCTTTCCGCCGTCGCGATGTGCGTCAACAATCCAGATCGTTCGTCCCCCACAATCAACGGCTGAAACCGTCCCCAAGCTCCATCCAGCTTTCATCAGACGGTTGACGATTATTTCCCAGTACTTCACACGGGCGGATTCTGCCTGTTTTTCGCCCACATAGCAATGACGAAATGATACGAACGGCCGCAATCACCGAATTAATTCACCAAAACCAAAACAATCGCAGTAATGATGTCGCTCGCACTCGCGTCCATCTGTTTTGGGCAAGCAAGAAAACCGCTCATGGCAATTGATTGCACTTTCTACGGGAACGTGGATTTCAAAAACTACGCTTGCCCGGCTAGTCCAACACGAAAGTTGCTCCTGAAAAAATTCTACCACAGTTTCGATCTTCGTTCGCTCATTGTAACAAGCGATAACACGGATAGCTTCATCGTCACTACTCCATTGAGTAAAAAGCGGGTTCCAAATTCGGAGCAGGGGCATCCTTTATCAATGTCATGATTACAGCTGCTGTACCGGTCCTGTTGCTTCGTTTCCAACTATAACCTTGGATCACGGGCAAGCGTTTGATGTCTTGATGGACGATTCGACCGCTGATCGGGACATCTTTTGAGGATAATAGAAGAGCGTAGACAGGAGTCGCGCGGCTGACGCCATTAGCGACTAGTTGAATAGCCTCGGCCTTCCCATAATGCCACAGCCGACTATAGCCGTACTGATGGCTATCGTCGATGGGGGCAGCTACAAATGGCTTGGGCAGGAGGACATTCAAATACGCGGGATCGATGTCGGATAAAACAATGCCAGGTGCGTCTCGGAAGATGCGAATGAACTCCTTCTGCGCCTCGTACCAGAGTGATTTCCCGTTGCGGTTTGCGTAATGAAGAGCGTCCCAGGCTTGGCATCGACCGCCCTTGGGCTTAAAGCCTGATTGCGATGGATAACCGATACAGCTAAGGAGGAATACCGCCAGCACTCCAACGGCCAAGATCGAAAAGCGCATCTTGAGAGCTTCATTCAGTGCCCATTCGGCAGGCAGAACAGCGAGCGCAACCAAAAGAAAAAAAACAGGGATGTAGAACCGTGCCTCAATATAGCTAAACGCTACGGTCGCCATAACGTACACAATTCCCGCGAGGAATGCGCTGATCTCGAACCGCCGCATTCGCACGAAGGCCAGACCAAGGGCAGAGAGAAAAATGAAAGCTGGCACTACGTAAGTGCCCGTGCCAAATAAGTTCGCTGCCGTAAATTGATCCCAGCTGGCGGTAATCTCAGACCAGATCAGGGCAGCTTGGGGAGGGACGTTGTGCAAGGAAAAAGCAGCTTGCTTGTCCGCCAAGATGGGTACCCAGAATTCGTAACCAGTCTTTAACGGATGGCCGAACTCCAAAGTGTTTAGAATAAAGTACGGGCTCGCGGCCAGCGCGAATACAGCAACGGCAAGGCAGCAATGAATGAACCACCTCGTCCAAGATACGTTAGCCGGAAAGAGAGCCATAGCTACTAATAATGGCGCCATGAACACTAACTGTGGCCGTATACACAAAGACAATCCAAGAACAACGGCGGCACAATAAATCAGCAAACGGCGGCGCCAAGTGAGGCCTAAGTAGACCAGCGCAAAGGCGAGCACTATAAAAGCTCCACCGCTGAGATCGCTCATGGATGATCGGCTAAAGGTAATGAAGGCAGGTTGAGTCGCGATCAACAATGCCGCTAATCCCCCGGCGAGCGGCCTTCCAATCACAAAATAAAACATGAAGCTGCCTGTCAATAGCAATGCGCCGATCGTCTGATTTGTTCTAAACGGGGCCAGAATCCCGTTATGAGGCAGAAATCTGAGCCAGGGGATCATCAAAATGGGGTAGCCCGGCGGGTAGCGGGAGGGTAATTTCTCATAGCCAATCTGAATCGTCGGCGCGCCTTCTTTCAAGATCGAGTTAGCCTGTGCGAAATATTCCACCGCATCCGGATAAGGATTAAGATCAAGAAAGTCCGTCCGTTTAAAATCAATTCGAAGAACGGCACCCCAGTAAAAAAGAAGCGCGAGAACAAAGCAGAAAATACCTGTTGCTACAGGAAGTGAAGATCGACGGGAACCCGTTACCAATGACGGGGAGATCGTTTCTGTTCCGCCGTCTTTCAGTTTATCGTCGGCTGTCATTTCCCGAAATCGCGCCGAAGCCTAATAGTCATGTGTATCGGTTCATTGCCCTGGCAATAATGAGGGTATCGCAAAATAATATCCCTCTGTGTAAACTGCCGCCGTTTTGCGCAGAAAAAGCCTCGAAGCAGGCCAGCGTGCAGGACATGGGCGTGAGCTGGGTAACATTCATGGGAATTAAGAACAAGCTTACCGCAAGATGCGAACTTCGCTTGTAACAGCCGCGGTCAATTTGGGGATCATTTTCTAGCCAATCTGTTTTCGAGTTGCGACGCGCGACTCACTCGCGGAGAAGCGGGGATCTCGGTTAACAACGGATATTGAGTCCGTAGAACTACTCTTCGATATCTCCGGTCACCGCGTTTTCAGGGGATCAAGAAGGTACAAAGCGTCATAGGCCCGCAACCAGAGGTTTTCTGGCTCTCGGCTGATGCTGATAATCTATCGCCAGATTTATCCTCTGTGCCGTTGGTCTGTTAGACTGCACTATTCGCTCAGTGCCGAGTCATAGCGGATGTTCATGCGGTCCAGCCAGCCAGCAATCCGGGCAGCAACCCTCCCACACGCCGCGTCGCCAACAAGGGGCGCAGCATCCGCAAGGCCCCGCACGATCATGGCCAGATCGAAAGAGGGGACGCCTTGATTGCGCCAGTCGCAACGCACTCCGACGCGCGTTGCCGCTGGAAACGGACCCGACCAATGATGGTCCAGTCCAGCCAGTTGACGACTGCGGTCATCAGATTCGAATTC
>QHNF01000178.1:4625-5006 GCA_003218345.1 Verrucomicrobiota bacterium
CTAATTCAAGTTTGGGCGCATGCCGCAATGGCGCTTCACACAGCCAGCCACCAATGCGGTCGCGCGCCTCCAGAAGGTCGAATCGCCATGGACGGTCCTGCCGTTTCATCGTCGTTTGTTCGCCAAACGGAAGAATAGTTAAAGCTCCCTCGTCATATGCGGCGAAGCGCGGGAACGCAAGAACGAAATCCCCGTTTTCGGCAGCTGGGTCCGAAAGAACAGACTATCGCTTGCAACTCTTTCACACTTCGCGACATCCTCAGCACGATTGATCCGCACCGAGGCAATCACCACGATCGTCGGGATGGTAACCAGCAACACTACGAGGACTGCAATTGCCGCTCGTGGAAACATGGACCTAACGAGAATTGGGCCCCAAAA
>QHNF01000175.1 GCA_003218345.1 Verrucomicrobiota bacterium
ATCACGGAACGCAAAAATGTGCTGATGGGCTTTTTCTTTCTGCTGACGCTCCTTGCATGGACGGCGTATGTTGACGAACGGTCGAACCGGCCATGGCGCTTTTATGGATTGGCGTTGATCCTTTACGTGCTGGCGCTGTCGGCAAAGACAACGGCCTGTACTCTGCCGGCGGCGTTGCTTTTGATTCTCTGGTTACAGAAAAAGCCGATTAACAAGCGGCGTCTGAGCCAGGTCGTTCCGTTTCTTATCATGGGCATCGGCATGGGTTTGCTGGCAGTCTGGTGGGAACGCTACCATCAGGGCACACGCGGGATGCTTTTTGCCTTGGGTCCAATTGAGCGCCTCCTCATCGCTAGTCGCGCGGTCTGGTTTTACCTCAGCAAACTCATCTGGCCATCCAATCTGACTTTCATTTATCCAAAATGGAACATCTCGCCGGCGCATCCGCTGGACTACGCATGGTTGCTGGCGGGAATCGCGTTATGTGCGGTGATTCACTTCGTGAGGCGTTACGTGGGGCGCAGCGTCGAAGTCGCGGCCGCATTTTTCGTCGCGACACTCAGCCCAGTGCTCGGCTTTATCATGCTTTACACGTTTCGCTACACGTTTGTGGCGGACCATTACCAGTATCTGGCGTGTATCGGCCCGATAGCCCTCGCCTCGGCAGGCGTAGTCAGTTTGGCCGACGTGTTTAAGCAGAGTCGCCCTTTAGTTCTTAGCGCAGCGCTGTGTGTGGTTGCAGTGTTAGCGGTACTGACTTGGCGACAAGCCGCGATGTATACCCACATCGAAGCGCTGTGGCGGACAACGCTGGCTAGAAATCCCGGATGCTGGATGGCTCACAACAACTTGGGCATTGTGCTTTTCCAGAAAGGGGACACCGACGAGGCCGTCGCTCATTATCGGACAACCTTGGAGATGCAGCCGGATTTTTGGGATGCAGAGTACAATCTTGGCATCGCGCTTCTGAGCAAAGGACAAGTGGATGAGGCAATCGCTCATTGTAGCAATGCCGTAAGGATCGCGCCAAATGATCCAGATGCTCTGGTTGCTCTTGGCAACGCACTTCTTCAAAAAGGGCGAATTGATGACGCGATTATTTATTACCAAAAGGCGTTGGCAATGCGACCTGATTACTTCCTGGCCCACCACAGTCTTGGCCATGCCTTTCTTAAGAAAGGCGATCTCGATGCTGCGATCTCCCATTGCCGCGCTGCTTTGTTGATCCAACCTCAAAATGCAGATACCCACACAAACCTGGCCATTGCCCTAGATGAAAAAGGTCAGACCGCAGAAGCTATTCAACATTACGAAAAAGCGTTGGAGATTTCTCCACGATCCGTCTCTGCCTTAGCTAATCTGGCGTGGCTGATGGCGACGTGTTCCAACGCGTCGTTCCGGAATGGAAGCAAGGCGATTGAACTTGCCGGCCAAGCTAATCAACTTTCAACGGGTACCAACACGCTCGTGCTGCGCACATTGGCAGCAGCGTATGCCGAGAGTGGTCAATTTGGAAAAGCTATTGAAATTGCGCGGGCTGCGATGCAATTGGCACAAACCCAGAGCGACAACTCCCTGTCCGCCGCGCTTCAGCAAGAAATTGCGCTTTACGAGTTGTCGTTGCCTTATCGCGAAACGCCGAAGTAGGTCGAATAGTGACTAATCTTTTGTTGCATATGCAACAAAAGGTTGCGTGGGGCGGCGTGTCGTTCGACGGGAAGCCAATCTCTTGTCGGCAGAGCTCGCAGTGATCAAAGCTCGTCGCGCAGAGTTTTGAAAACATCTGTGCTGTCCATTACACCTTCCAATGCGTCCGTTCCTGGGCCGCTGCCAAACGCAACGACGTCTTCAACAGTGACCAACGCGGATTTTGTATAAAACGCCGCCGGCTCCGATTGTTCTCCTTCCGGCTGTTTGCTCTGATTCTCATCTTGCTTGCCTGGTATTTTTGCCGCTCCGTAGGATTTCGTGCCATTTGGACCGGTTGCCCACGTAATCCAAGGCTGGCCAGCTGAATTAAATCCCAGCAGGGCGATGCCGCTATCTTTGCGAAAAGGAAATCCATTCAAACTAAATCCACCGATTGCCACATCACCACAGATTATGATCGTCGCTCTTGATCCCCCGTAACTTCGTGCAACACCAACTGCGCGGTCCAGTTCAACCGTCTGGCCGAGCGTTCTCTCCCCGTTGTTTTCCTGCGCCGCTTTGCGCATTAGCCCTGCGTCAACCACGAGTAAATACCCGCCGACGTTGTATTGAAGTAATTGGATTGCTCGCCGCACCATATCCGAAAGGCTCGGCTGCTGGCTTTTCTCTTCTACTTAGTTCGCGAACGCGAGTTCTCCAGTGCTAAAAATTCCGAAGAGCTTCGGCCGGCGCCACGCGGGAACCGCTTCCAGCTCGGCTCGCGTTCGAACAATATCGAACCCATTGCCGCGGAGCTCGAGCAGGAGATCGCGCTTGTCCTGTCTCTCTCCGTTTTTTGTGACTGGAAGAAATTGCGCTGCGCCGCCGCCCATCGCGATGTCGATGTTTCCTCGATCCACAAACTCAGCCGCGATCTTCTCCGCATCGCTTGGTTCGCTCGGGTGCGCGTAAAAAACGGCGTTCGTAGGATCAGTCAGTTTTGTGTCTGTCACGAGCCCTGTGGCTCGTCCGCGTTCGCGCGCTAATTCGACGATGCTCTTGATCGGCTTCCCGTCGCCATTGGTAGCAATAGCGCGATTGGTCACTCTGTCACCGGTTGCAATTGCGGTTGCCGCGGCTGCTTGGTCAGGCGCGGCGAAATCCTTCGAGTAATTGATAACCAAAGCTGCATGTTCCATCGAATCCAGGTTCAGGCGTGTGCCAGCCCCGGCAGCATAGGCGCGAGTCGGAGCCAGCCGAGCAGGTGAAAGTCCTTCACCAACAAACAAGATAATTCCAAAAGGTTTCCGGATGACCCAGTGTTGAAAATAAAGAACACCGAGTCCGGCAAAGGCGAGGAGACAAAAAAGCGCCAACAACTGATTGCGCCACTTCACGAGGCCGATGTAGGCGCGCGTCTGTTCTCTTGTCAACGAAAGAACCGCTTGTCGATCTTCTCATTCATCGGCAAACTGCGCGGCGTATGGCAGGTCCGGTGATGCTGATCATTCGAGACGGCTGGGGCATCAATCCTGGTGGGCGGGAGAAGCACAAGGAAAATGGCGACGCGACGCTGCTCGCATCGACTCCTTTTCACGAGACGCTGTACCGAGATTATCCAGGATCTAAATTGAGCGCCAGTGGCGTGGACGTCGGCCTGCCCGAAGGCCAAATGGGGAACTCGGAAGTTGGCCATCTAAACCTGGGAGCCGGCAGAATTGTTTATCAAGATCTGACGCGAATTAACAAGGCGATCGAACAAGGCGAACTAACAAGCAATCAAGTATTGCGCGAAACCTTTGCAGGTGCGCGCGGTCATCGGCTTCACTTGCTCGGACTGGTTTCCGACGGCGGCGTGCACAGCCATTATTCGCACATGATCGCGCTCGCAAACGCAGCTTGTGAAGCAGGCGTTACAGAAATCTTCGTTCACGCTTTCACGGACGGGCGAGACACGTCACCGACCGGCGGCGCTGCATATTTAAAAACCTGCGAGAAGGAGCTTGAGAAAAGCGGCGGGCAGATCGTTACAGTGATAGGACGCTATTTCGCGATGGACCGCGATCGGCGCTGGGACCGCACGAAAAAGGCGTGGGATGCGATTGTTCTTGGTCGTGGCGAGATCTGCAAATCATCGCCCTCCGTCGCTGTGGATCGGCAATATAAGGAGGGCAAAAGCGATGAGTTCATGCCGCCGCTGATTTTTTCTTATGCAAATGAGCAGCGCGTGCGTGATGGCGATTCAGTTTTGTTTTTCAACTTCCGCGCCGATCGCGCGCGGCAATTGTCTCAAGCCTTTTTGATGAAGGATTTCGATGGCTTCGACCGCGAAGTGTGGCCGCAAGTGCATTTTGTAAGCCTTGCCCAGTACGATGTCCGCTATTCCGCGCCTTTTATTTTCGCGCCGGAAGAGCTTCCCAGGCTCCTGGGGGAAATCATGAGTGCAGCGGGAAAGTCTCAACTGCGCATCGCGGAGACAGAAAAATATGCGCATGTGACTTACTTTTTTAACGGAGGGATCGAGCGCCCTTTTCCGGGCGAGGACCGCAAACTCGTGCCTTCGCCAAAAGTCGCTACCTACGATCTTCAGCCGGAAATGAGCGCGCGAGGAGTGACCACTGAATTGCTCGCGACGATGGCGAATTACGATCTGATCATCCTCAATTTCGCTAATCCGGATATGGTTGGGCATACCGGAGTACTGGAAGCGGGAATCAAAGCGGTCGAGACGGTGGACGAATGCATGGCGCGAATTATCCCAAAACTTCTCGAGCTTGGCGGCAAATGTCTTATCACCGCCGATCACGGTAACTGCGAGCAGATGCGCAATCCGGATGGCTCACCCAACACCGCGCACACCAGCAATCTTGTGCATTTCATTTACGTGGCTAAGGATGCGGCACAATTTCGCTGCAAAGACGGAATCCTGGCGGATGTCGCGCCGACTCTTTTATTTTTGCTCGGACTGCCGCAGCCAAAGGAGATGACTGGGCATAATTTACTTGTGCCCGCGTAGAAGGTCCCAAAGCGCCCGCATCAACGATTCCGGCTACACCCAAATCGGCAACGTTCGGCGGCCATCTCGTCGAAGGTGATTTCCAGTTGCCGATTGAAGCTTCGCGTTCCCGCCGCCGCGATTCGGTGCAGGAAGCGAATGCGATTCGCGGCCGTTGTTTCGCACCAAGTCGGTTTGCGCATGAGCGTGAGCGCGCCGTCAGATTCCACAAGAGCGCCCCAGCCGATCGGAATCTCCGAATCGTGAAATAACTCTTCGGGCAGAATGAGGAAAAATAGATTCGCGCAGCGGTACCTGACGAGTTTCTCGAACTTCGTGCAATCGAAGAGGCGATTTTGAAGCGCCTTCAGCTCGCGAGCGACGCGTGTATAGCCGCGATGCTTGATCGCCGCGAAATCGTGGGAATCAAATTCGGAAAATAATGAATCGGCGATCCGTAACTGCGGATAATGAACACGCAAATTTTCTTCCAGAACTTGTCGGCGGCGGTGAACTTTCTCCAGTCGCTCGCGTGTTGCCGCGCTAGAGCCATTATCGCGGCGAAGATCGACAAGCGCCTGTTTGCATTCAAAGATAGCAGTCGTTCCAGTCTGGTTCCGGTGTGGCCGGTAAGCAGCAAGATCGGCGCGATAACGGCATCCGGGCAAGCTCACTTCCAGTGCGCAGGCGGAGTAACCGCGTGCTTGAGCCCAGAGGAAGGCGAGCCGCTTTAGCTGGGCATGTCGCGCGGTTTCGCCTCGGGTGCTCGCTACCCCCGCAGCCATTTCGCAAGTTCGCGTGCCCAATACGTAGCAATAATATCTGCGCCCGCGCGCTTAAGCGCAGTCATAATCTCGAGGACAGCCGCGCGTTCATTTAAGAGCCGTTTCTCCGCGGCGGCTTTGATCATCGCATACTCGCCGCTGACATGATAAACGGCAGTCGGTTTTCCAAAGCGTTCATGGACCCGCCATAAGATGTCCATGTATGGCAAGGCGGGTTTGACCATCAGGATGTCCGCTCCTTCGTCGACATCCAGGGCTACCTCGCGCAGCGCTTCATCTGCGTTGGCGAAGTCCATCTGATAAGAACGACGATCGCCAAACTGCGGCGGGCTCTCGGCCGCCTCGCGGAATGGTTCGTAAAATGACGATGCAAATTTGGCCGCGTAACTCATAATTCCAGTTTGATCGAAGCCTCCGGCGTCAAGCGCCTCGCGAATAGCGCCGATGCGTCCGTCCATCATGTCACTCGGCGCCACCAAGTCTGCG
>QHNF01000176.1:0-542 GCA_003218345.1 Verrucomicrobiota bacterium
TTCTTTATTTTCGAGGCGTACTGGGCGCAGCTAACGTTCCGGCATAACTTCAACTTGCAAAGCGGCTTTGACGGCGGCGTGCTGGAGATCTCTTCGTTCTATATTAACAACGGTGCATTCACCGACATTACTGACCTAGCCGTTGGCGGCAGCTTCGTTACAGGTGGCTATAACGCGACAATCGCCACTGGAACCGGCAGTCCCATCGCTGGCCGCCAAGCGTGGAGCGGCAACTCGGGCGGTTTCATCACGACCACTGTGAACCTACCCTTGCTGGTTGTGGATGGTGTGCTGCGCTGGAGGATGGCCAGCGATAACAGTGTCTCCGGCGAAAGGTTGGCGCATTGACAACGTCAATGTCACCTACTGTCATTTCACTGGGACACCGACGCCTATACCCACAGCTACTCCAAGGTCTAGGCCAACGCCAAGGCCTCGGCCGACGCCGCCGCGGTGAGAGAATGGTGATTGGTGATCAGTGATCGGTGAATCGTCGTTGTAGCCGGGGTCGTTGACCTCGGCCGTGTGCGCGATCACACGTC
>QHNF01000176.1:548-4801 GCA_003218345.1 Verrucomicrobiota bacterium
CAACGACACGCAGCTACAACAGGTCTCCTACTGCGAAACAGGCAACTTCATCGGGTTCATGCGACAGGTCCAATCACACGCATGGTCGCTAGATGAATTTAGATCGCCCAGTACCGCGTCTACTCCCGCGCGATTTGGAGACAATGTGCAAACCGGATCGGTATTCGCAGCGTTCCCGGTGAACAAGGCGGCCTGACAACGGCAACCGCCAAAATCGATTTCTTTTTGCGGACAACTCTGACATGGCTCCGGCATCCATTCCGTTCCACGGAACCGGTTGAAACTTTCCGATTCACGCCAAATCCAATCGAGCGCGCGTGCCCGAACATTTTCAAAATGCAAATCGGGAATCGCCGATGAAGCGGTGGGGCAGGGGAGCACGTCACCGACGGGATTGACAGTGAGATATCGCTGTCCCCAGCCGTTGAGACACGGTTTGGGCCGGCTTTCGTAATAGTCTGGGAGCACATAAAAGATGTCGATCTTTCCGGCAAGCCGCGCTTTTGCCGTGGTCGCGATTTCTCGTGCGCTAACAACTTGTTCGCGGGTCGGGAGCAATGCCGCGCGGTTGAGGAAAGCCCAGCCGTAAAACTGCGCGTTGGCGAGCTCGACTCGCTCGGCTCGTAGCATTTCCGCCAGGCCAATCATTTGCGGCAGGCGATCGATGTTGCGTCGGTGAATGACGAAATTGAGACTCAGCGGAATTCCAGCTGCACGGATTTTCGCCGCGGCATTCAGTTTACGTTCGTGCGCGCGAGCACCGGCGATTTCGTCAGCCAGATCGGTGTCGTCGGATTGAAAACTTAACTGCACGGAATCGAGGCCCGCATCACGCAACGCGCGCATCCGGTCGTCATCCAAGCCGATGCCACTGGTAATAAGATTGGTGTAAAGGTTTGCCTCGCGCGCGGCGTGAACCAGATCAGCCAGATCGCGCCGGGCAAGTGGTTCGCCTCCGGAAAAACCAATTTGCAATACGCCAAGCGCGGCGGCTTCGCGGATTACCCGTCGCCATTCGTCGGTCGTGAGCTCTGCCGTAACTGCGGTAGCAGATTTTAGAACAACTGGATTTGAACAGTAGGGGCAATGGAGCGGACACCGATAAGTGAGTTCGGCGAGCAATGCGTATGGGCGCGGGACAGTCATGCCAGTTCGATGAGTTTGCGTCGTTGCAAATCGATGAGGGTTTCGCGCACATCGGCGGCAAGCGCCATAGGATCGGCATCGTACTCTTCGGCCAACGCGAGGACGATCTCGCTTACTGTTCGTCCATCGCAGCGGGTAAGAATTTCCTGCGCAGTTTCGTTCAACTCGAGGATGCCTTCTGCGAAAAGCAGTACGCTTTTTCCGGTGGTGGAGTCGATTTGTAGCCGAACTCCGCGCGCAAGTCGCGGCTTGGCGGCATCAGCAATTTCCAGCATACGCATGATGAATTGCATTGAGCATGGACCAGAGCACGTCGCATTTAAACTCGAGCGCACGCACGGCTTCGCGCTGGAGCTCGGGCGTATTGCAATATTTCAATGCAATAGCGAGCGCCTCGTCAGAATCCCGCCGCGCCTGACTGGTGCGTTGGCGGAAATAATCAAGGCCGCGCGAGTCGATCCGCGGATAAAATTTTTCGAAAGCCGCGAGCCGCGCTGTCATGAGATCGGGCGCGAAAAGCTCTGTGAGCGATGATGCGACGGCGATCGGCCACAGCTGAGTGCGAGCGAAATTCACGTAGGCGTCCACTGCGAAACGAACTCCGGGTTGCAGATGCCGATCTTGCATCATCTCGTCGCGCGACAACCCGCAGGCTTCGCCAAGGCACAGCCACGCTTCGATACCGCCTTCGGCTACCGCGCTGCCGTCGTGATCGATAACGCGATGAATCCATACTTGTCGCACCTCGCGCACGGGACAGTTGGAAAGAATTGCTGCGTCTTTGATCGGAATGTTTTGCTGGTAATAAAAGCGATTCGCGACCCAGCCGCGCAATGCTTCCGCCGAAAGCCGGCCTGCGTTCATAGCGATGTGGAATGGATGTTTGTCGTGATAGGCGCGCTCGCCGATGGCCCGAAAGTTTTCGACGAAGGTTTCGCGATCCCAGAGTCCGGTAGTCATATGACGATTTCTAATCCGTCGCGCGCGATCTCGATTCCGGTCTGCCTGACTTGTGCGTGTTCGCAGGAGCTGGGCATCAGAATGGGATTCGTATTGTTTATGTGGGTGTAAATCTTCCGGCGCGCCGGCGATTGACGCAAGAAATCAAGGCTGCCGTCGCTGATGGGAAGATGATTCATCTCGCGCGCGGTTCGAGCGCCTGGTCGAACAACGCCTAATTCGCCGTCGCTCCAGAATGTGCCATCGAACACCACGACATCGGACGCATTAATTGTGTCGCGCAATTCTTCGCTCAGTTTACCGACGCTGGGAGCGAACAGTACGGTTCCCCCGGATACGCCGTCCCGAAACTGAAACGCTACGCTCTTGTGTAGTTCAATCGCCCGAAAGATGATGCTGCCCGCTAGCGGTTGAAAGTCGGTGCTCGTCTTTCGCCAATCGATTCCGCAGAACCGAGCGAGCGCGCTATCGATCCACGCCAGCGCCGCTCGGGTTTCCTCGGCTACGTAAACGGCCAGCGGAGTTTCCCGCTGACGCAACAGCAATAAACCTAGCGCATGATCGACATCAGAATTCGTCAAGAGAACGCCTGCTATCGGACTGTTACGAGACGAGTCGTGCCGTGGCTGCAACTGCGGCATAGTCTCGATCTGCCGTGTCAAATCAGGCGATGCATTAATCAAAAACCAGCTCCGAAACTTTTCGGGGTCGCCACTGATGGCGATGCTCGATTGCGTTTGCGACGCAATTTTGCCGGCGCGAGCGGCAACGCAGTTTGCGCAGGCACAATTCCATTGCGGCAGGCCGCCGCCGGCTGCGCTGCCGAGAATACGGATGCGAATCAACTCGCGAGAGGCTTCGCAGTCAATTAGTCACGTTCGATCAAACCGCGCCCGCGTAACACGTGCACTCGAAAAAGATCGGCACGGTTTTCAGCATCGGTTTAATCCACCGCTTTTTTGTTCGTCTCATAAATTCCATTGGTCTCATAGGTCATATGGACCATATGGGTCAACTATTTTTTAATAAAGCTGATATCGCCGCTGCGTTCCACGCGCGCGAGCCGAACTTTCGAAAGGTCATCAATCTGGCCGTTGAGACGCATGTCTTCCTCGAGATCGTGAATTGAGACATGGTTGCGCCGCATCATCTGAAAGTCGCATTCGCCGTCGCGCACGATGGTGTCGGGTCGGCCTTTGAGGAAAATTCCAAACCCGTGGGAATAGTATGCCAGATAGGCGAAGGCCCGGTGTAGCATTACCAAAACCACGCCTCCGCCGAGCGTGGCGAAAAATGCTGCCGAGCCGTTGATGGCGCGTGAAAGCACTGCAGCCAGAATGATCAGCAGAATTGCATCGAACGGAGTCTTACGCGAGAGCGAGCGCTTATGCCCGAGCCGGACCATGATCAATGTCGCAAGGAAGACGATGATTGCGCGCAAAGAGATTTGAAAAAACGTTAAATCTTTCGGTTCCACGCTTAAGCCGAGCAATGTTTCAAGAAAGTTCCAGAATGCATTCATAGGTAAGATTGTATCGCCAGAGAAAACTTTGTCGCGCGCATGGCGGCCTTGGAAAGGCAAACAAATCTACAGATTCAACTACGCTTGCGCGGGAAACCTTCGCATGGCATAAGACGACGCTCGCCCGGTTTAAGTCGGCGCGGCACCTAAAATTTATGGCGACAGCTTCACCTCCCTCCCGCGATGTCGCGCTGGAAACGCGCGTATTTTGGGAACGCTTCAAAAATCAGATTGCCGCCGCGGTCATCCTTGTCCTGCTCGGCATCATCGGTTTCACCGGGTATCGTTTTTATTCTGACCGACGGTCTGCAGCAGCGTCGGCGTTATTAGCCGGTGCGAAGAACGCGCAAGAATATCAACAGGTGATTGTCCGCTACTCAAACACAGCAGCAGGTGCCGACGCTTATCTTTTGCTCGCTGAAGCTCAGCGCAGCGAAAAGAAATTCCCGGAAGCGAACACGACGCTCCAGGCGTTCATCACCAAGTACCCGAAACACGAGCTGGTGAGCACGGCGCGAATGGCGATGGCGGCCAATCTGGAGTCAGTGGGAAAAAACGACCAGGCACTGTCGATGTACCGGGAGATCGCATCGACTTATCCGAACAGTTTTAATGCCCCGATGGC
>QHNF01000170.1 GCA_003218345.1 Verrucomicrobiota bacterium
TCTTGGCTACGCGCCCGAAGATGTTACAGCAGTCGATTTTCGACAAAAATTTGCGTCGATGCTCCAGTTGCCGGAACCCCTCAGAAAGATATAGAAAAAGATAAAGCAGTACACAACCGCCAGCTCGCCCTTGTTCAGGTAAGGAATCAGACCCTTCGGCGCATGCATCGTAAAAAATGCGACAGCCATTTCGCCGGAGGCGACGAACGCGGCGAGTCTCGTCAGCAGGCCAAATGCAACGAGAAATCCGCAGACGATCTCCACCCAGCCGCCGACCACCATCAAGGTCGGAAGCGCTTCGCCTTTCGGGGTAAAGGTCCCGAATATCTTGTCTAGGCCGTGACAGGCAGACATCAGGCCGACGACCAAACGCATGATACAATAAAACGGATCCGAAAAGCGATTGAGAGAGTTCATGGCCGTTCAGGCTGAACGATGTCGATGTTGTGTGTCAAGCCAATCGCACACTGTCAAAGTAGCGCGAGCCTCCGGCTTGCGTTGTGACTAAATCGCAAGCGAGACGCCGCGCTACCTCAAGCTGCCTTCTTGTGCCGTTGCGGATGCTTGGCTTGCTTTTTTCTCGTGTTTTTCTTCGCTTCCGTCTGCTCGAGACTCTTTTGTAAGACGGAAACTAAATCGATTACTTTGGTCGGCTTGGGTGCTTTCTTCGGTTTCTCCTCGATCTCTTTTCCGCCGGCTTCAACTTTCTCTTCGATCACGTCCATGAGCGCTTCGCGATAGTCATCGCGATATTTCGACGGATCCCATTTTGAGCTCATGCTGTCGATCAGCGACTTGGCCATGTTCATTTCGCGTTTGCCTACCTCCACCTTTTTTGGAACATGCAATTTTTCAGTGTCTGCAAGTTCGTCGGCGAAGTGCATTAACTCGAGAACGAGGGCGCCATCTTCCGGTTTTACTCCGGCGAGGTACTGACGCGTTTTGATCACGACCTTCGCGACGCCAACCTTCTTGCTGTCGTGGAGAGCATCGCGCAAGAGCGCGTACGCTTTGTCTCCACCCTTCTGAGGTTCCAAATAGTAAGGCTTATAAAAAAACATCGGATCGATTTCATCGACATCGACGAAGTCTTGAATATCGACTGTCTGTGTTGCTTCCAAATCGACACGCTGAAAATCTTCGTCCTGTAGCACGACGTACTTTCCCTTCTCGTATTCGTAACCTTTCACAATCTGGTCCCAGGGAACTTCTTTGCCGTCCTTTTCAGCGACGCGCTTGTAATTTACTGGACTCAGATCGCTTTTGCGCAGCAGCCGAAATTTGAGTTCCTCGCGTCGTGTAGCGGGATAAAGAGCAATGGGAATATTGACCAGCCCAAAGCTGATGCTGCCTTTCCATATCGCGCGTGCCATACGCAATTATTTCGCATGTCGCGTCTAAATCGCGTGCTCAGTTCTTGTCATGTCGAGCGAAGTCTCCCGCTATTGCGGGATTGCTGTTAATCAAGCCATGGCAGCGCAGAAATAGTTGGAGATTCCTCGAGTCCGCTGCGCTCCGCTCGGAATGACAATGAACGGACCTCGCGATTCCCGTGCCTACGCCGCGAATTCCAATCCCTGCCGGGAGATGCCGCGCAATTCAAAAAGGCGGAGCAATGTCTCTTCGATCAAATTATTCGGACAAGACGCGCCAGCAGTGATCCCGATGACCGCCGGTCCGTTGGGCAGCCAGAAGTGTGAAACCACTTCGCGTTTCTCGTGGAGGTCGTAATGCTTGATCTCCGTGGCGGAAACCAACCGAGAGGCGTTCAGCACGAAGTAGGTAGGCAATTTTTCCTCACCCATCTCCGCCAGATGCGATGTGTTAGAGCTGTTGTAACCGCCCACAACCAGCAACAGATCCATCGGCACATCGAGCAGTTCGCGCAACGCGTCCTGTCGCTCCTGCGTCGCACCGCAGATTGTGTCGAAGAACCGGAAATTCTTCTCCGCCAGCTCAGGCCCGTCCCGATCAATAATCGCTTGTCGTACTCGTCGCTGCACTTCTTCCGTTTCGCCACGCAACATGGTCGTTTGATTTGCTACACCGACGGTTTGCAGATGCACATCCGGGTCGAATCCGGGCGAATGCGCACCTTTGAACTTTTCCAGGAACGCCTGTCTGTCGCCGCCGTGCCGGATGTATTCGCAGACGTAATCGGTATCTGCGAGCGTTAGAACGACAACGTAATGCCCGCTCCCGTCGCCGAGCGCGCGCGAGCTGGTTGCCTTGGTTTCTTCGTGTTCCGCCTTGCCGTGAATGATGGAGGTAGCCGATTCGCTTGCGTATTTACGAACCCGCTTCCAAACGCTCATGACATCGCCGCAGGTGGTATCGACAACCTGGCAGCCACGGTCCTTGATCTGCTGCTGAATCGACAATTCCGTTCCGAACGCCGGTACGATCACCACATCCTCTGGTCCGAGATCGGAAATATCAGCCTGTTTGTTTTTGCCTGTAAGGTTCCTTATGCCTAACGAGGCAATTTGATGATTGACCTCCGGGTTATGAATGATTTCACCGACGATAAACAGCTGGCGGTCTTTGAAGACTTTGCGCGCGGCATAGGCTAGATCGATCGCGCGCTCGACCCCATAGCAAAAGCCAAACTCTTTCGCCAGGCGCACCGTGGTGTCGCCCACGGAGATGATGCCTCCCGCCCGGCGCACTTTATCGACAATGTCGCTGCGGTAGTGGGATTCCACCTGTTGCTGCACCGCAGCCATCACGTCCGGCGTGCGCAAATTCACTTTCTCCCGCGCCGTCGTGCCGCTGGAAATAAGATTCGTGCTCACAATCAAAGCGGACGCAATGCCGCAGAATAAACTCTACTGGAGAAGCGGTCCGCTGGGTTTCTCGAAAGCCGCCGAGGTGATCATCAGGCTCGGACTCGGATCTGCTCGGATCTGGCGCCCTGGAGTCATCCACGCGCTGCACCTTGGGTCCAAGTGTCGCATCTTCCGGCTGTGAACTGGCGATGCTCACCGGCGTCCCAATTTTTACGAGTGCGAAGAATTTCGGCGCAGCCTCGCCATGCAAACGAATACAGCCATGCGTGCGTGGGTATGGATGCACAAAACCTTGATGAAACCCATATGCCGGCGCGAATTCGCACCAATATCCCATCGGATAACCGACATAGCGTCCCGGTCCACCCCCGGTGGAGGGGACAACACGATTGCCCTGCACGCTAAATCCATACGAGCCAGAACGCTTTTGTTCCTGCTTTGAGTAAATCGTGAAACTACCCTTCGGCGTCGGCTTGTTTGGAATGCCAACTGAACAGGCCACCGCCATCAGACAGCGATCTCCTTCCATTACATAAATGTTCTGTTTCGCGAGCGAAACTTTGACGCGCACAGCCGACGGATCGTGTGGCCGATAAGCCGTCACGTGATAAGGGCCTCCACCCGCCACCCGTCCGGTTTCGCAACCAGTGAGCAGCAAGAGTGAACCGCCAGCACCCAACAAAATTAATCGGGAAATATGTCGCATATGTCCGTACTGGATAAGATTGGACAGCCTTTTGTCAACCAGGCCGAATCGGTTTCGTTCCACCACGCCAGGAAGGCTGCCGTAACCAATTGCATATGAGCACCCCGACGCAGCGTCTTGGGGTAGCGCACGCGTCTCGCTTTTCCGGCGAGCGCGTCCCGCGATCGCGAACTTGTCGGCACCACAACTGGTTCTCAACAACCCGTAGCACTATCTCTGCATCATTAGAATCCATATAGCTCTGTTGAAAAGCTAAAGTGCTTGGGTGTACGCGCTCCGCTGTGCGAAGTGCGGCGTCAAGGCTGTATGGCGCATGTTAGTCGCTCCTCTCGCAGAGACGCGGCTACAGATCTTACGTGCTGAAGATTGTCAAGAACGCGACTTCGATCGCGAGCGCTTCCTGGATGTTACGCCCAAGCTGGTCGCGTAATTCTTCGAGGCAGCGAATGCGTTTTAAAATTTCGGCGCTGCTAAACCGGGCTGCGAGCGCAGCAGTTTGTTCTCTCACACGAGGCAAATTACACTGCGCTACGCCGTTGCTTGACCGAAGAACATCAGTCCACCATGCGAATAATGCCTCGATCAGGCCGGCACGCCGCTGCAGGTAAAAGCTCTCGGCGAGGGCCTTGTAATATTGTTCGCGTTCTTCCAGCCAGAGGCCATCGGTCGAATTCTTGTAGCGCTTTTCTTCCCGTTCAAATGCCTCATCAGTTTCGCGCTTGATTTCTTCACGCACAGCGCGGAGCAGACGCTGAAATTCCTGAGCCAGCCGATAAGCAAACTGAATGGTCCAGCTCTGCTCACGAGAGGCTTGTTGCAGTAGTTTAACCAGCTCCTCTTCTTCCTCCTTATTTTGGAGCTGGCCGCTTGGCGCAAGTTGAATTGAAATGCATCGCGAAAGAATTGTCTCCGGCAGAGCTTCCGGCAAAGCACTTAGAAGAAGCAGCAAGGAGTCCTTAGGCGGTTCTTCCAATGTCTTGAGAAACGCATTCCCGGCCTGAGCCTGAAGCCGGTCGGCATCAAAAATGATCGCCACCTTGCGCCGGCCATTTGACGCGCGCATTTGTAGCGCGTGCTCAAGATCGCGAATTTGCTCAATAACAATGCGCCGCGATTTCGATTCAGGCCGGGCAACGAAAATCTCCCGAGCCTTCGCGGAAAAGACGTCGTTGGCCGGTGTGCCATTAGCAAGACTGGCCAAGTCCGCCGCGAGTTGTTGTTTGCCGCTACCCGGCGGCCCTGAAATCAAATAAGCGTGCGCGAGCCGATTGTGTTCGTGGGCGCGCCGCAAGTACTCAAGCGCTGTCATGCGGGAGAAAGCCATGTTGGTCAGAGGTCAGAAGTCAGGAGTCAGCGATCAGATTTGGGAAACGCGAGCAAAGCATTTTCCAAATCTCCGTCTCGATCTCGTACGCCTTGCGCGAACCATCGATCAACACAATGCGATTTGACTCGTGCGTAGCCAGTTCTCGATATGCGCCACGAACGCGCTCGTAAAATTCCGCGGGTTCTTGTTCCATCCGATCCGCTCTACGCCGCTCTTTCATTCTGGAGCGCGCGGTGGCTGCATCGATATCGAGCACGAAAGTGATATGGGGGACACAGTCGCCAACTGCGAAAACATTTAGCTGTTCGACAATTCGCCGATCTAATTTTCGGGCTGCGCCTTGATAAACAGTTGTGGAATCAAAGAAACGATCTGCGATCACGCAAACGCCGCGTTCGAGCGCCGGTTTGATCGTCTCGCGCACGAGCTGGCTGCGACTAGCCTCAAAGAGAAGCAGCTCGGTCTCCGGCGTCATACCGGCGTTATGAGGAGCAAATTGAAGAAGTTCACGAATGGTTTCACCGATAGGCGTACCTCCCGGCTCGCGCGTCACCAGATATGGCACGCCAGACTTTTCCAGTCGTGCGGCGAGTCGGTGTACTTGCGTCGATTTTCCACATCCTTCCGAGCCTTCAAACGTGATGAATGGCAGCCGCGGCATGATCTCGATTGTGAAATAAAGCAGTCCAATTGTCGAATGTGCGCACGAAATGAACGGCGGTTTCCCAACCGCGTGTGACTGTAGTGTGCGCTGTCCTCAGCGCACCGGCTCGTATGCGACGCGTCGCGCCTTATCCACTGAGGACAGCGCACACTACAACCCCCGCGAAGTTTGCCCCGCACAAATTGATTGGATTAGGATCAGCACATGAAGAATTTCTGGCTGGTGAAGCAGGAACCCTCCTCTTATGCGTGGTCAGACTTTGTCGCGGAAGGCGGCACTAGCTGGACGGGCGTGCGCAATTACGCTGCGCGAAATAATCTGCGCGGAATGCGCAAGGGCGATGAAGTCCTTTTCTATCACAGCGGCGAGGAAAGAGCCGTAGTCGGAATCGCAAAAGTGACACAGAAGGCATATCCAGATTCGACGGCGGACGAAGGCGATTGGTCCACCGTCGATCTTGCGCCGGTCAAACCGCTGTCCCGACCGATTACGCTTCGTGAAATTAAAGATAATCCGCGGCTGAAGAAAATTCCGTTGGTACGACAATCCCGTCTGTCGGTTATGCCCCTGGCCGAGCCGGAGTTTCGCGAAATTGTAAGGATGAGTACGGAATAGGTGGATCGGCTTCTCGGAAGACGATGCCAGGCCAATCGCTGAAGGCGCAAATATAGGCGGCCAAGCCGCAGTTTGTTTGGCAACGCGTTGAGGACAACACGTTCCACCTTTTGGCTTGTTCAAAGCTGCACCGAGGCCGAAAATTCTCCAATGAGTACAATTGCGGCAACGGAGTTCTTTCCACTTGTCGCAACTGCGGGCGCTACGAACGACTTTATCATCGTCTCTTTGCATGACGTCGCGCCTTCCAATCAAAAAATCGCGGAGACAATTATTTCAGACCTGGCCCGCCGCGGTGTACGCGTTTGTTCTCTCCTTGTCGTGCCGGATTATCACCATCAGGGAGTGTTCACAAAGGACCGACAGTTTGTTTCGTGGCTCCGGGATTTGGAAACAGACGGTCAAGAAATCGTTATCCACGGCTATTTTCACGAACGTCCTCGCCGTGAGAAAGAGAGTTTGCGCGACAAATTCCTGACAAGATTCTACACACAATGTGAAGGCGAATTTTACGACCTAGGCTATGACGAAGCGCTATTTCGCATTACGACCGCGCGAGATGAATTTCGCGCAAACGGTTTTAAGCCACGAGGCTTTGTCGCGCCCGCTTGGTTGCTCGGCGAGGAAGCCGAGCGCGCCGCGCGCGATGCCGAGATGGAATATACGACACGCCTGCGCACGGTCTGCGATCTGCGCTCCGGTACGGAGTTTGCCGCGCGCTCGATCGTTTATAGCCTCCGAAGCAATTGGCGACGCGGGATAAGTCGCACGTGGAACGCCGCCCTCTTCCGATTTCTAAAGGGCAATCCGCTCTTGCGCATAAGCATTCATCCACCCGATTATTCTCATCCGGCGATTTGGCAGCAGATTATCAATTTAATCGAGAAGACGGCCGGGTTAAGGACAGCGACGACCTACAAGGACTGGATCGCCGAGCAAAGATTGAGACGCGGAATCT
>QHNF01000171.1 GCA_003218345.1 Verrucomicrobiota bacterium
TGGGAGATCATCGCTGATAATCTCAGCAAAGCCGGTTGGAGTTGGGGCTGCGTTGCGACTGTGGATCGCGAAGGGGCAAACAATTTGGGTCGTCGCCGCAGAGCGCGACGGTCAACGCTTCATTGTGCACGCTGATGAAAAGCTAACTGCGTTTGTGGAACTGGAAGCGGCGATTCGCCGTTGTGGCGAATTGGCTTGACAGGTTATCGAGATTCCTTCAAAACTCGAAATCAGTTGACGGATTTGAATGAGGCTGAGGGCAATTGCCCCGATCTTTTCCTCTCCGGACCCGCCAATCGCAGAATCAACCAAAAGAAAGTAGAATCATATTACGAAGAAGGTCGCTCAACGCCTGCGGGGAGCCGGGAATTAAACGGGGACTAACCCAGCCGGTGTTATGAATTAGCACGGATCGTCCGCCTCTCCGCACCGTTGAGCCCAGCGCAGTCGTTGCTCCCTAAAATTTCGTTCAAAACAACGGATGCGGCCGCCCGGCGCGACAAAAAATTGAATCACCGCTCTTTGAACTCACCCGCTTGTTCGTGCGTCGCGCTCACGTTGCCGCTTCATCCGTAAACGCGAATCACAGCATTTCCGCGAGATGTTGGGCCGTAAACTTCACGGCTCCTTGACTCGCCGGCTTTGCGAAAGGGAACGAGAACCGTTCGACTCGATGTTCTGAAAAGCTTGGCGAGTAGATAAACCTCTACATAAATGGGCCGGCGAAAGTTTAACTAAACCGAAAGGAATACCATGCTCTGGACTATAATTGTTATCTTGGTCGTGCTCTGGCTTCTTGGCTTTCTTGGCAACGATTGGCGGCAGTTTGATCCATCTCCTGCTCGTGGTTGCGGTTATCGTCCTGATTATTAACTTAATTCAAGGCAGACGAGGGCTCTAAGCCATTTTTCCTTTCGATCGTGCGATGGCGACGGTCGGCATAGTCCTGTGAAGATTCAAATTTTGCTGGAAAACATTCGGCTATTCTCCCCAAATTGTCGTAGCGCTGTTACCAATATTTATTGACGACGAAGCTTGGATCTTTTGTGGCTACGAAGTTGGCGCCCTCCTTGATGCCGGGCGTTAGAACTCGCACCATCATAAAATGTGGATGCATTTTTGCCCAGGCGAGCGCCTTTTGTTTAGTATCGAAAAAACGATCGATGACGATCGCGCTACGCTCAGTCGCATTTCGCCCGCAGGAGCGCGCGGCTTTGCGATTGACAACATTCGGTCCGCTGTCTACGGCAACACACTCCGCATCGCAAAAGACAACTCTGCTGCCGTAGGGAATTCTCTTCGGATCGACAGCGCAATGCCCTTCGCGCAGCCGGGCGCCGCTCGAAGATGCATGCTCGCCAGAACCTTCGCCACGCCAGTAAACCGTTACGCGCGCGAGCACTGAATGCTCGCCGGCGAATGCTTGGCACACGAAAAGCAGCACGAGAACGACTGCTTTAATTAACTCCTTCATATGTTCTCCGATTATTCCCAGCGGCGGAAATCCGGTCACAAGTGGAGCAAGGGAAAATGCGGGGCAATCGTCTCTATATAGAATTCGCAACTGCGTCGCCGTTTGGTCCTTATTGGCGTGTGGAGAGCAAAAGAGGCAGAATCTGCCGCGTGAGATGTCGGGAAATCATCGCTGACAATCTCAGCAAAGCCGGCTGGAGTTGGGGCTGTGTTGCAACTGTGGATCGTAAGGGGCAAACAATTTGGGTCGTCGCCGCAGAGCGCGACCGTCAACGCTTCATTGTGCACGCTGATGAAAAGCTGACAGCGTTTCTCGAATTCGAATCACCGATTCGCGCCGCGAAGGTGTCGGGCAGCATCGCATTGCCCGGCAAAAAAATTATAGTCCGATGCGACGCTTCGTCTCCTCTTTGAGGACTTCGAGCACTAATCCGAACGTCCACGAGCCCGCCTTGGCGATTCGGCTTTTGGTGGTATTCCAGACATCGTCATTACGCGAGGCATTTAGAAAATCGTGACCCGCCCAAGTAAGGTTGGAAATGACGAAAATACCGCCGCGTTCCATTTTGGGGTCTGTGTATGCTTCTCCCTCGATTAAACCGGCATCGATCATGAGTTGAATGTGTTCAACGACTTCGACCGGTGTGTTTTCAAAGCTACCACTGAAGGTCATCACAGGCTGTCCAGCGGGCTGTGCCTCAGCCAACTCTAACAACTTTCGGACAGTATCGAGATTTCGCTTCACGGCTCTTTGAAATCGCCAGCGTGTTCGTGCGTTTCAATCACGTTGCCAGCGCCGTCGTAAACCCGGATCACAGCGCGATGTGACCGGCTGTAGAATCGTGCGTAGTTCACTGCGTTACTGATTGCGTTTGGCTCACCGTACCAGCGCGCCAAATGGCAGCGTATCGGAAATCAGATTGACCGTCGCGATGATCTTTACGCGGTCTCACTTCGTAAACGTGCATTCAGTGTTCTTTCAAAACGCCAACGAGCGAGAGCACAAAACGCGCTTGCGCTGCATTCATGGAGAATAAGTCCGGCTTGCCGGTACTTTTTTCGATTTTGACGCAATCTGAATACACATGACCATCAACAATTTTCGTCAAGGTAATGGTCGTGTTTCTTGACTCGCCACTAAACAGTAATCGTTTCGACGTTACAAACAGCGTCCCAGGGGACAGCGCCATCAACTGTTCGGCCCGCACTGGAGTATAACCCCCGAACCTAAAGCGGACGCCACTAACTCCCATTGGTAAACTGATAGAACTGCCGGAATAGCCATGCGTTCGAACTCGCGCCTGATGCCAAGTTGTTGGCCTTGTGTAATAGCATGTCTCATTTGTGTCTAAAAACAGGTCGACTGAAACTGGCGGCGGGAGTTCGTACTTTGATTCAAGCAAATAGATAGCGCGAAAAAGTGGGGCATTTCCGGATAACGTGAGGTTTACATTATATTTTTTCTTTAGAGTCTCGATCTCCTCCAGATCGGAGTCGGTCAGGACCAATGAAGATTCCATCCGGCGTTTGATCGGTTCGAATTCTGTCGTGAAGCGCCCAGTTAGGACCGCCGTTGCGTCCGCTTTTTCGAGACCTAAGGCGATCGCAAAGTCTTGAAGTTTAGCTTCGATTGACTCATCGATCGGTCCAAGCGAAACCAGCTCGCTCACCTTTCCCTCTAAGATTTTTTTCCGGTGCGATTTTAAGAAAGGAAGCTTTGCCGGCAAAACGAATACCGCTTGGTCGTCGTCCTGCGGCGCCGGAACAGTGACGAGAGTTCTGCAATGTGGACACGGTGCCGTGACGCCGATCTGAGCGGGCGTCGCGNNNNAGATGTGTTGACCGCACGTCGGACATTCAAACTTGATTTCCATAGGGCGGCGATGACATCATGGCCGCAGCAATTGCCGTCTGGCAATCAGAAACGATTCTAGGGCGATCCTGTGGAGCGGGCCGTGCCGTTCCAAAATCGGCAACAAAACGGCAACGCGGCGGTTGCTAAGTGGCAGCGTTTATTCAACGTAAACATTGGCGGAAATCAGTGGACGTGTTCTGATCTGCTGTTCTGACTCAGGGCTTTTCAGACCATTTGTCGGGGCAATTTACCCATGAACTGCGATTTTCGACCCAACGAAATGCGGCGGGTTCGATTCCCGTTGCCCGCTATTGATCGGGCGCGATTAACTCGCGGTTGCGCCAGGTGAAGCCCAGACCGGAGTAAACCGTGAGCGCCACCGTAATCCATACCAGGACGGGACCTGCCTGGTAGCGTGCCCGCACCCACCATGTGGATGTCTCGTTCGCGTACCGCAGTTCTGGCATTGAAAGGAGGGCGAGGAAAAAAATTACGGTAATGATTTGCCAGGAAGTTTTCTGTTTGCCCAGACTTTCCGCTGGAAGAATTTGGCCTTTAGCACTGGCCATCAGGCGCAAACCAGTGATTAGAAAATCACGCGCCACCACCGTGGTCGCCGCCCAAGCCGGCACGGCTTTGAGAGGCACTAATGAAATAAAAGCTGCTGCCATCATGATCTTGTCCACCAGCGGATCCATTAACTTGCCAAAATTTGTGATGACCCCGTAGCGCCGGGCGATTTCTCCATCGATAAAATCCGTTAAGCCCGCTATGAGAAAAATGATAAGAGCCGATGTGCGCGCGTATTGCCACGAGGAGTTTAGCGCCAGAACAAAAAGCACCGTAAGCAGCAGCCGGCTAAGCGTCAGACGATTGGCCCAGTTCATTTAGGTGTAGCCGCCTCGCTCTGCGAGGCACGGCGCAGACTCTCGACCTTGAATCGCGGCCGTTTCCAGATTGGCACGTTTTTCTTTAGCTCGTCCACAATCCATTTGCTCGCCTCGAAAGCGGCCGCGCGATGCTGCGCAGTGACTTGGAGAAATAATGAGGGCTCGCCACTGCGCAAGAAACCGATCCGATGATGAGCCACGACCTTCTTTAACTGAAACTTCTCCGTGGCCGCCTCCGCGACTAATTGCAGTTGATGCTGGGCCATTGCCGCGTGCGCTTCGTAATCGATGCCCTCTATCTTGCGCCCATCCTCAACCTCGCGAACAACGCCCCAAAAGACAACCACAGCACCCGCGGCAGGATCAAATTCGTCCTCTAACGCTTTCAGCTGCGCTTCGGTGACCAAAACTTCGCAAACCAGATTTGCCATATGCTCCAGATGCTCGCTACAGTGAGTTGGCTCTGCTTCGAGCTGCTAGAGAACAAATATTATAATGAACGCGAATCAATGTGATATCGGAATCATTGGCCTGGCCGTGATGGGCGAAAACCTCGCCCTCAACATGGAATCAAAAGGATTCTCTGTCGCCGTTTTCAACCGCACCACGGAAGTCACGGAGAACTTCGCACGCGGAAGGGGCAAAGGAAAAAACATCCAGCCGACGCGCACGATGGAAGAATTTGTCGGCGCCCTCAAGCGACCGCGCAAAGCGATGATTATGGTGAAGGCCGGAGCGCCTGTGGACGCTGTGATCAATCAACTAGCGCCGCTGCTCGAAAACGGAGACGTCATCATCGATGGAGGAAATTCCCTTTTCACCGACACACAACGGCGCGGCAAAGAACTAGAGGACCGCGGGATTCATTTTGTAGGTTGCGGCGTCTCGGGCGGCGAAGAAGGCGCACTCAAAGGTCCATCCCTCATGCCGGGCGGCCCGCGCGAATCCTGGGAAATCATCGCACCCATTTTGCGCAAAATTGCTGCCCAGGTGGATGGCGAACCGTGTTGTCGTTATATGGGACCGGACGGCGCGGGTCATTACGTCAAGATGGTCCACAATGGAATTGAGTACGGCGACATTCAGTTGATTGGCGAGGCGTATGCGATCCTGAAAGCTGTCCTGGCGATGGAAGCTTCGGAGCTCGCCGATATCTTTACAGAATGGAACAAAGGCGAGCTCGACAGTTATCTCATTGAAATCACGTCGCAGATTTTTCGGAAGATCGATCCCGAGACCGGCAAGCCGCTAGTCGATATGATTCTCGACAAAGCCGGACAAAAAGGCACCGGAATCTGGACACTTCAGTCCGCCATCAGACAGTCTGTCGTCATTTCGACAATTAACGCCGCCGTTGAAGCGCGTGTTATTTCGTCGCGGAAAGAAGAGCGCGTGGCCGCGTCGAAAATTCTGCCGCAACCGAGGGCGCGGAAGTTTAGAGGCGATCGGACACGTCTCATCAATGCCGTGCGTGACGCGCTTTACGCGTCTAAAGTTGTTTCTTACGCGCAAGGAATGGAGCTTCTTCGAGCGGCGAGCACGGAATACAACTGGAACCTCAACCTCAGCGACATCGCCACTATCTGGCGCGGCGGCTGCATTATCCGCGCGAAATTTCTCAATCGTATTGTTGAGGCGTATCAGCGCGATCCTGCCTTGCACAATCTTCTGCTCGATCGTTATTTCACGAAGATCATCCGAAGGACGCAGCGCAATTGGCGCGCGGCGGTTTCAACAGCCATTAAGCACGGCGTAGCCGTCCCAGCATTTTCGGCATCACTGGCCTATTTCGATAGTTATCGTCAAGCACGATTACCGGCCAATCTCTTGCAAGCGCAACGCGATTTCTTCGGCGCCCACACTTACGAGCGCATCGACAAGCCAGGCGTCTTTCACACGGAGTGGATCGAGTCCGATCAAAAGCCGGCCGAAAAACCAACCGAGCCCAAAACGCCAGCGCCCCATCACGCTGGAGAATGATGGTAGGTCGGCGCGCTACACCTACCGGACATCGCAACGCGATGTGCCTACCTAAAATCGTGCGACTCGCTCCCGACGAGTGCTTCGTGGATGAGCGGTCTGATGTCACGCGTCTTAATCAAAACCACGCCATCCGAGTTTTGCACTTCGCCTTCGATGAGCAGAAACGCTTCTTCGGTGATTAAAAGACGAAACCGCTCAAACAAGTCTGGCTCGACAATCGCATTTGAAACGCCGGTCTCATCTTCCAAACTGATAAAAACAAATCCCTTCGCCGTTCCTGGGCGCTGACGGCAAATCACGTTCCCAGAGATCTGAACGGTTGCGCCATGTGGCGCCCGTGAAAGATCCATCGCGCGCCAAATATTCGGCAACTGTTCGCGCAACAGTTTCATCGGATGCGGTCCAGTGGTCAGGTTCATCGTTTCGTAATCGGCGCGCACGCGCTCCGGCAAGGTCATCGGTGCAAGGGGAGCGCACGCATCCTGCGTGCTGTATTCTGCATCCTGCCGAACACTTCTTTCGTTCGGTAGGATGCCGAACGCTGCCCGCGGGAAGCGGGCGCTCCCCAGCAAATCATCATGCACTGTTTCCTCCACGTCCCACATTGCTGCGCGCCGATGTTCAGCAAAACAATTGAGCGCGCCCAATTCCGCCAATGTGCGCAGTTCTTCTTTTGAAAGCGGTACGCGCCGCTCGAAATCCTCCAGCGACTCAAATTTTCGATGGTGTCGGTGCCTAACGAGTTCCTCCGCATGCTCCTGCCGCAATCCGTTCACTACGCAAAACCCCAGACGAACCGTGTTATCATCGACAACTGTGCATCGCCAATCAGACCGCAAAACGCAAACCGGCTTGATCTTCAGCCCATGCCGCTGCGCGTCTTTGACAATTGTCGCCGGTGTGTAAAAACCCATCGTCTGATTGTTCAGCAGACTCACGTAAAACTCCGGTGCGCGATGCACTTTCAAATACGCGCTTCCATAAGCGAGAATGGCGAAACTGATCGCGTGCGATTCCGGAAATCCGTAAAGCGCGAACGATGAGATCGACTGAATGATTTTGTCAATCTTGTCTGGCGCTACTCCTTTGCGCTCCATGGCCGCGCGCAATTTCACGCTCACTTTTTGCATTCGTTCCTCAGAACGATGAAAACTCAGGGCCCGCCGCAATTCTTCAGCTTCGTTTCCGGTAAAATCCGCCATGATCATTGCGATCTTGAGCATTTGTTCCTGAAATAAAGGGACACCGAGCGTGCGTCCCAAGACTGGTTCGAGACGAGGATCGAAATACGTCTCCGGCTCGCGTCCGGCCCGGCGTGCGAGGTATGGATGCACCAT
>QHNF01000172.1 GCA_003218345.1 Verrucomicrobiota bacterium
AACGAGGCGCCCTAATTGGACGAATCGGGGCGCCAGTCTGCTTCCATCTTCGCCTTGGTTTGAGTTTCTCGGGAAGAGCCGGGTTGCCAAGGCCGTCCTTGCAGAGGTTCACAACATGAAGCCTCAAGCCGTGCTTCACCTCGCACTCCCCAAGATTCTGCAGGTAAGGCTGCCAATTCCTGTATTGAGCCAAATCCTCCGCCAAACGCTTGGACACAAGAATGTGCCCGGCGTCCCCGCAATCCATGACGCGCTGCGCCACATTAATCCCTGAGCCCGCAACGTTCGACTGGTCGTTGACATCCGTAGTCTTGTTGACTGGGCCGCTGTGAATGCCCATCCGCACTTGAATGTGTGGGTGATTTTTTAATTCGCGGCTGCTTTCCAACGCGCACCGCGCTGGCTCCTCCGGGCTGCGGAAAAACAGGAGCGCCATCCCATCTCCGGTTGGCACCCGGATGAGTTCTCCGCTTGCCTCAGCACGTCGAAAGGACTCGGTACTTCGAACGATTTGGTTGAGTTCTTGCAGCAACTCAATCTGCTCGTTAACCAGCAGCTTCGAATAACCCACAACGTCGATTAACAATAGATGCGCGATCTCGAGTGCGAGATCTGGCTTACTCTCCGCAGACGTGTTTTGGGCATTCACCAACTGGATTTCCTTTTTAATTTCGGTAGACATAAAGCACGGCTAAAAGGAAGTCGCGCAAAGGGAAAATCACCGATGCACAGCCGAACGTCGAGCACAACTGAAATTCTGGATCGCTGCGGGACCGCGAGAAGAATTCTGGCTCTAGTCCGGCATTTAGACCGAGAATAGTCTGTTTAGGCAGTCCGGGATATTGGACCTTGGTCTATTAAACTTTAGTATAATACGGGAAGGCCGCTGGACAGAGGACAGAGGTCAGAAGTCAGAAGATAGAGACAGCAGCCTAAGTCCTGATCAGCAATCCCGCAGGTAGAACGATTGAGCGCTTCTGGCTTACTTTCCGCAGAAGTGTTTTGGGCAGTCACCCTTTTGTAAAAGCTTACCTATGCCGTTGCCCGTGGTCGAGAGCAAACAGCCACAAGCTGCCGAACTCCATGGGAAGATCCGCAGGCTTGCCTACTTCGGCGCGAGCGAGGCGACGAGTTCTTGGAAGCGGGGATCATTCCGGAGCGGATCGAACATGGGATCGAGTCGGAGCAGCGCAGGAGTGACCGGCGCGTTTGAAGCCAGCGGGCCACCGGCCGGTATTGAGAGTAGTTTCTGTAAAGCGGCAATAGCGCGATCGGGCTCTCCTATGTTCGCCGCCACCCGGGCGAGAACCTCGATCGGTATGGTACCGTGCATGGCGTCTTTCTCGATTGGGATCATAGCCATCGCCCGTTCGGCCAAACTCAATGCAACTGCTTTGTCACCAAGAGCCATATTGGTCAGCGCGAGATCTCCTATTAGAACGAAATTTTCCGGCTGTTCTTTGAGGAAAGATTCCAGTTCGCTGCGCGCTTGTCTCCACGATTCCTGTGCTGAGGCATGGTCGCCGGCAACTTCTTGGGCCCAGCCCAACCAAAAACGCAGTTCGCCATTGAGGTAACCTAACGCTGGATCAGGCTTGGCCAGTATTTCCTTAAGCCGAGAAATGACAGGCCCAGGCTGGCACTCCAGGATAGCTTGGTAAACTTGTGTTTCCAAGGCCCCGGGGTTGTTGGCGGGTGGATGCAGCGGAGCGAGAAGCGCCGACGCGCGCGCCAGATCGCCCTGCGCTTGTGCGATAGTCGCCTTTTGCACGAGAGTGTCCAGGTCGTCGGGTATAATGTCCAGAATCTGGTCAAGCTTTCGGAGTGCTTCGGGGAAGCGCCGGAGTGCCTCGTAGGATCCGGCATGTTGTCCAAGCAAGCTCACGTTGCGCGGATCGAGCCGCTCCGCTTCGTTGAAGTAGGTCTCGCTCCGGTCCCACTGCCCTCGCCTGCGTGTGACATAGGCGAGCGACTCGGGAATACGGCTACTATTCGGCAGGAACTGACGCGCTTGCTCCAAGTAGCGCATTGCGGTGTCGTAATCCCTTAGACAGGCGTAGTGGTAATAACCCTTGGCTACCAGCGCCTCGCCTAGGTTGGGCTGAAGGCTCAGCGCGGTTTCGGCTGCCTGACGTGCCTCTTCACGGAGGGCCTCCGTTGGTTGAAGAGTTAATTGCAGGTAGCCGCGCGCATCCACGTATGACAGCAGCGCCCAGGCAAGGGCGAACTTCGGGTCCAAACGCACGGCTTCCCTGAGATACTTCTGTGCGCCAAGGGAGTTGGCGGGTGTCGTCGCAGTCTTCAAATTATAAGCCAGTCCACGTAAGTAGGCATCGTAAGCCTCAACATTGTCCGTCGGTTTGGCCGCGATGACTTGCTCTTCCTGACCGCTGATGTGCGCTCGCAACTGATCGGCAATGGCTTTGGCTACCTCGCTCTCAACCGAAAAGATGTCGGTCAGTTTACGATCAAATGTATCTGCCCAAAGATGGGAATCACTGGCTGCTTTGATCAGCTGCACGTTCACACGTACCGCATCGCCGCTTTTTTGCACGCTTCCTTCCAAGATGTGGGCAACGCCAAGCTGCCTGGCGATCTCACCCAGATTTTCCGGTACACTTTTGTAATGCTGCGTGGATGTGCGCGAGATCACCTTCAGATCAGCGATCTTGGATAAGCGGGTCAGAATCTCGTCCTGGATGCCGTCAGCGAAATAGGCATTTTCTTTATCACTGCTCAGGTTTTCAAACGGGAGCACTGCGATACTCTTTTCAGGGATGCCTAATGTCGATCTTGCCCGTTTCTTCGAAACAGCGACAAAGACTGCGACAATTCCAGCCAGCACCAGCAGTGCAGCTGCAATTCCAATCGCGCGCATTCGGACGCGATGTCTGGCAACAACCTGAAGCGCTTTCGGGATCTGTGGATTTCCAATTTCGTCACCGTAGAGATTAACAACACCGACACGCACGCCGTGCTTCACTTCGCACTCGCCCAGCTCGTGAAGGGACGGA
Source organism: Verrucomicrobiota bacterium (assembly GCA_003218345.1). GTDB lineage: Bacteria > Verrucomicrobiota > Verrucomicrobiia > Chthoniobacterales > UBA10450 > Udaeobacter. Next base: position 3,015 of record QHNF01000172.1, read on the forward strand.
CGCCAGCGAGGGTAGTGTTCCAAGTCATCGGCGACACGCTTGGAGACGAGAATGTGACCGGCATCGCCACAATCCATCACCCGTTGCGCGATGTTGATGCCAGCGCCGGCGATGTTGGCTTGCTCGTTCAGATCAGTGATTTCATTGACCGGGCCACTATGAATGCCCATTCGTACGCGAAGATCGGGATGACGTTTAAGCTCCTTGCTAATCTCGACCGCGCAGAGGACCGGCGCTTCGGGGCTATTCCGGAAAACAAGAGCGCCACCATCGCCAGTCGGTAAACGCAGCAGTTTGCCTTCCGCTTCGGCCAGGCGGAATTGCTCCGTTCCGCGCACGATCTGTTTTAACTTTTGAATCTGCTCGCTCTGCTCGTTGATGAGTAGCTTCGAATAACCAACGATGTCGATGAACAAGACGTGCCCGATCTCGAATTTCACGTCTGAGGAACGCTCGGACGGCATGAGGTTTTTTATTATCGTAAGTGTCGCG
>QHNF01000173.1 GCA_003218345.1 Verrucomicrobiota bacterium
CCGCAATGACACTGCGGTGTACGTTAAATTTCCGATCGTAAGTGGCGCGTTCAAAGATAAAGCGAGCATCGCAATCTGGACAACGACGCCATGGACATTGCCGGCCAACCTGGCAATCGCTGTCGATCCCAAAGAAATTTATGTTGTCCAGGAATTTTCCCGCAATGGCAGCACTGAGACGCTGTTGCTCGCAGAAAAGCTAGTTTCGCAATTTTGTGCCAACACAAAGTTCCAGCCTGCCGGCGAACCCAAGGAATCGTTCCCCGGCAGCAAGATCGATCACGTAGTCGCGCGACATCCGTTTCTTGATCGTGAATCGACCGTGTTCACGGCCGATTTTGTCACGATGGATACTGGCACAGGCGCAGTGCATATCGCGCCCGGTCATGGTGAAGACGATTACTTGTTGGGTAGAGCAAAAGGCTTGCAGATCTTGTCGCCGGTCGATGATCACGGCCGTTTCACCGATGAAGCCGGTTTGCCAAACCTCGTTGGCAAATACGTCTTCGACGCCAACGCGGACATCGTCAATGTGCTGCGGGAATGGGGCATGCTGCTCGGTGAGGAAATTTTTCATCATTCCTATCCGTACTGCTGGCGGTCGAAAACGCCGATCATCTTCCGCAATGTCGAACAATTCTTCATTCGCATCGACGAGCTGCGCGGCAAAGCCCTCGATGCGATCAAGACGGTGAAGTGGATTCCCGCATGGGGAGAAAATCGCATCAGTGGAACAGTCGAATCGCGTCCCGACTGGGTCATTTCGCGTCAACGCAGCTGGGGCGTGCCGCTCCCCGTTTTTTATTCGAAGGATGGCAAAGCGATTCTCGACGCAAAAATTATCCGTAAGCTCGCTGATCTGGTCGCGCAGCGCGGCTCAAACATCTGGTTTGAGTTGGATGATATCGACCTTGCCAGCGCGCTCGGTTTGCCGGAAGGCACAACACATCGCAACGATACGATCGACGTCTGGATCGACAGCGGCGTTTCGCACAAAGCCGTTTGCGCGCTGCATCCCGAGCTGCGCGATCCAGCTGACATGTATCTGGAAGCGACCGACCAGCATCGCGGCTGGTTCCAATCGTCGCTCATGACCAGCGTCGCGCTCAACAATCGCGCACCGTACAAAACTTGCGTGACCCACGGTTTCGTCGTCGATCTTGATGGCAAAAAGATTTCGAAATCTGGAACGTACGACAAACCAATAGCCGCCGGTCATTTCGTCGACCGTCATGGCGCCGATCTCGTTCGGCTCTGGGCGAGCAGTATCGATTACACCGACGATGCCCCGTTTTCCGAGGAAATGTTCACGCGTCTCGGTGACACCTATCGCCGGATTCGGAACACGCTGCGCATTTTACTTGGAAATTTGTATAATTTCACCCCTCACCCCACCCTCTCCCCTTCGAGGGGAGAGGCGGGAAGCGAGCCCGCGCGCGCTACGAATCGCCTCGCCCCTGGAAGGGGAGAGGATGAAGGTGAGGAATCGTCAGGGCAGACACTGGTAGATCGCTGGATTCTGGAACGATTAAATGACGTGATCGCCGATTGTCGATCGGCTTACGAAGCATTCGAGTTTCACAGGGTTTACCACGCTCTGAACCATTTTTGCGCCGTCGATTTGAGTAGTCTCTATATCGATATCACCAAAGACCGAATGTATTGCGACGCGGCAAACTCCCCCCGGCGTCGCGCAACACAAACAGTTATGCATGAGATTTTCGGCGCGCTGTGCAAACTGCTCGCGCCGGTTCTCGCATTCACTGCCGAAGAGGCATGGCGACACTCAGGCCTGGGTGGTTCAGTTCATTTGCAGGAATTTCCGCAAGCGGGTCATCGACAACACGAAGCAAGCGATCGGATTGCCGAGCTTCTGAAATTGCGCGGCGTCATCGGTCAGGCGATTGAGCGCGCGCGCCAGGAGAAACTGATAGGAAATGCCCTCGAAGCGGCAGTTGTTTTGCATTCAGACTCCGACGTCACGGCGAAGATCGAGAAGGAAGAGTTGCAAGAATTTTTCATTCTGAGCGATCTAACAATCCACCAGACGGACGAAGCGAGCGCGACCGTCACCAAAACGCTGTACAAGAAATGCGCGCGTTGCTGGCGTTATCGGCCGGCAGTTGGCACGAGCAAAGAGCATCCCGATTTGTGCGATCGATGCGAAAGCGTGGTAGCGGCGAATAAGAGCCGTGTCACGCACGACATTGCCGACTGACGCCGCGTCAATTCCTTGCGTCATGTCGAACGGAGTCGAGACATCTCTAATTATTCTGATGCGCGCCATCAAAATAGCAGTGAGAGATTCCTCCAGACCTCCGCCTAAAACTACGGCTTGGCAGACGACTCCGCTTCGCTGCGCTCGGAATAACAAAACGCGGATATGAAATTCATTTTCTTTCTTTCGCTGCCGCTTTACGCATTGGATCAGTGGACGAAACAGATGGTTCTGCGGTTTATTAGCCCTGACGAGCCGCGCATCGTGATCTCGGATTTCTTTAGTCTAGTTCACGTCACGAACACCGGCGCGGCGTTTGGTTCCTTCAGGAACAACAACACTTTCTTCGTCGTAATTTCATTCGTCGCGCTTCTCATCGTCTTGACCCTTCTCTTGCGACGACGAACACCTGACCGTTGGCGCGATCTTTCACTTGCGCTTCTTCTGGCTGGAATCCTGGGAAATCTTACTGATCGCCTTCTCTACGGACACGTAATTGATTTTCTTCTTTTCGATTTGCACGTCCGCTACGCAAATCCCTGGCCAGCCTTCAACGTAGCGGACTCCTGCATCTCAATCGCCGTGGTGCTTTTTGTCATTCATTCATTGTGGCAACAGAAGAGTGCTGCGAGTGGAGGATAGCCTCCAGACTGTCTCGGCCGCCGGGCATCTTGCCTGGCGACTTCGGCAGGCTGAAAGCCCGTCAGCCGAGTCAGGCAGGGATGCCTGACCTCCTACGCGCGCGCGTTGCGTTTCGCATGGCCAAGCGGCTACAGTGATTGGATGAAACCTTCGCCGATGGAAAAGGCGGCGCGCAAAATCGCTGCACGCTTGCGCGACGAAGGCCACATCACCTACTTCGCCGGCGGGTGCGTGCGCGACATGGTGCGCGGTTTCGCACCCAAGGACTTCGACATTGCTACCGATGCGAGTCCGGAAGTTGTCCAGAACCTTTTCTCGCACACTTATGCGGTCGGCGCGCATTTTGGTGTAATCATCGTGCTAGAGGACAGTTTTCAATTCGAAGTGGCGACTTTTCGCTCGGATGACGCTTACATCGATGGGCGACATCCCAGCGCAGTGCACTTTTCCTCGCCACAGGAGGATGCGAAGCGACGCGATTTTACCATCAACGGAATGTTTTACGATTCCGTTGCGGAAAAGGTAATCGATTTCGTCGGCGGCCGCGGGGATATCGACGCAAAATTGGTGCGCGCAATTGGCGACGCGGCGCAGCGTTTTGCGGAGGACCGGCTGCGAATGCTGCGGGCGGTGCGCTTCGCCACGGTGCTCGATTACGACATCGAGAAAAACACGTGGGACGCGCTGGTTGCGAATGCGGCCTGGATCAACGACATCAGTGCGGAACGAATTCGCGAGGAGCTGGTCCGCATTTTTTTGTCGCCGAACCGGGTGCGCGGCTGGGATTTGCTCGATGCAAGTGGCCTGATGCGCGCCATTCTACCTGAAATCGAAGCTATGAAGGGGTGCAAACAGCCCGAGCAATTTCATCCCGAAGGCGATGTTTTTGAGCACACACGATTAATGCTGCAATTTCTGCCGGAGAAAGTTTCTGTCCCGCTCGTTTTCTCGGTGTTGTTTCACGACGTGGCCAAACCGCGCACCGCAACCGTGGATGAAACCGGGCGAATTCGTTTTAGCGGGCATGATCGGCTGGGTGCGGAAATGACTGAAGAAATCATGCGGCGTCTGCGATTTTCCGGTGCTGAAATCGAAGCGACGGTCGAAATGGTGCGGCAGCACATGGTTTTCAAGAATGTGCCTAATATGCGCGTGGCGAAACTAAAGCGTTTCATGGCGCGACCAACTTTTGACGAAGAGCTTGAACTGCACCGCGTTGATTGCCAAGGCAGCCATCGCATGCTCGGCAACTACGAATTCCTTCTCCGCAAGCGCGAGGAATTCGCTAATGAGCCTATTATGCCGCCGCCCTTGATACGCGGGGACGATTTGATCGCCCTCGGTCTAAAGCCGGGCCCAAAGTTTGGCGAAATTCTCGAAGCGGCGGAGACCCGACAGCTTGAGGGAAGTTTGCGCACGCGGGAAGAAGCTCTCGAGTGGGTGAAACGGGAATACGCGCCAGGCGATACAGATTGAACGTCGAATGAGAATTCTGATGATCAGCGCAGAGGGGCCGCCGCTGCAGCGGGCAGGGGCGCTAGTCGA
>QHNF01000174.1 GCA_003218345.1 Verrucomicrobiota bacterium
TGCAGAAGGAATCCATGTCTCATCTGTGGTGAGATTCTGCTATTTCGCTTCCTGAGACGGGCCCGCTGGTGCTTTCTTTTTGTCTTGCGGTCCGATACCGATCTTTTTCAGGAATGGCTGGATCGATTGTTTGCGGCCGAGGAACTTCTCGATGGAGAAATTGACGTCGCGCGACTCGCCCGGCTCGTAGATTTCATGACGCAATTTTAAACCGGCTTGTTTGTCGAGGTAGCCGTCCTTCGCGCCTTGGAAAACGGTCGCCATATCGGCAGCAATGGCGTCAGCCCAGGCGTAGCCGTAATAGCCGGCATCGTAGCCGTTCAAATGACCAAAGTAGGAAACAAACGTCGTGGTCGGATCGATTGGCAGAAAAACTTTTTGCAGAATCGGGTTCGAGATTGCCACGCAGTCGTAAGAATCATCTTCAGCGTGCTGATCGTGAAGAGCGAGATCGAGCGACGCGAATGCGAACTGGCGTCGATAAAAGACACCGGCATTGGCTAGCTTCGCATCATTCATTTTTTTGATGATTTCAGCTGGAATCTTTTTTGACGGATCGCGGTAATCGGCCGCAAACGTATCAAGCACTTTCTTGTCCCAAACCCAGTTTTGCAGCATCTGCGAGGGCGCTTCGACGAAATCGCCAGGAACATGAGTTCCGGCGAACCGGCCGTACTTCGCGCGAGTGACGATCGAATGAAGAGCGTGACCAAATTCATGGAACAACGTCTCCACATCCTGGTGCGTCAGCAAAGAAGGATTGTCCGCTGCCGGTGGCGGGAAGTTGCAAAGTAAGGCGACCGTTGGCCGCTGGTATTTCCCATCCGGCAACAGTTTGCCGCCGACAATTTCGAACTCGGCAAAATGATTGAATTTTCCTTCACGCGGAAACATATCGAGATAAAACATCCCGAGTGGCTCGCCCGTCGCGGAATCGGTGACGAGATAGAGCTGAAGATCATCAACCCATTTGTAGGGCGCAGTGATCTTTTCAAACTTCAGGCCGAAAATGCTCTGATTAATGTTGAACATGCCGTCGAGCACTTTTTGGAACGGGAAATATGCGCGCAAGGCTTCCTTATCGACGGCGTATTTTTGTTTATCGCGCTGATTACTGTAATAGCGCCAATCCCATACCTCGATTTTGGCGTTAGGATTGTTCGTGTCGGCGGCTTTCAGTTTTTGCAATTCCGCCACTTCGCTGTCGAATTTCGGCTGGATTCCGGTGACGAGGTCGTTGATGTACTTTTCGGCGTTCGCGCCTGTCTTCGCCATTTTCACCTCAGTCTGGCAGTCGTCCCACGATTTGTAACCCAGCCGCAGCGCGATCTTGTTCCGGAGCGCAAGCATTTGATTGAGAATTGGAACGTTCTTGTCTTTCGCCAGCGTGTCGTGAATCAGATAAAGCTGCTTGCGCGTGGCCTCGCTCTTCGCGTTTTCCTCCACTGTGTTGAATTGCCAGGTAACGTTTGCCATCACGGTGTAAGCGTCGTCTCCGGTCTTAATACCGGGCGAGGTGAAGAAACTGTCTGGCAACCCGTCGAGATCAGCCTTTGTGAACATGACCGGAGCGCTGGCCTTAACGATGTTCGTGTCGAAATCGGTCCCGAGTTTGGACAACTCCTTGCGAAGTTCCTCCACCTCTTTGCGTTGATTGGGCGGCAGATCCAACCCGGCGCGCCGATAATCGCGCAGCGTTTCCTTGAGCAGCTTTTCGTCTTCGCCCGAAAGCTTCGGGTGCGTATCTGCGAAAGCTTTGATCGCCTTGTAAACGTCCTCGCGATAATCAATTCCGACTGCCCAGTCTTGAAAAGCTTTTACCGCATTCTCCGCGGCACTGCGCATCGCGGGATTTGTGTTTGTCTCTTTAATGATTGTTGCCCTGTTCGCTGCAATTCCGGCCTGATAAGTGAGATCATCGAGCGCGACAACGGTGCTTTTGAACGTGACTTTGCCGGGGTCCTGGGCACCGATCTGATCCAAAGCAGCGTTCGCCTTCGCGATCGCGTCTTTCATGGCAGCGTCGACCGTTTCTGGTGTTCGCTCCCAATCCGGAATCGTTAAGACAGCATTTGCTTTCGCAGCGGCGGCGCGAAAATCATCGACGGACTTCGTGTCGGCGGCGGACAAATGTGAACTTAAGGCGGCCAAGACGATTGGCAGAAAAAGAGGTGAAAATTTCATGGGAATAGATGAGGCGTCGGGGAACATGTGTAAGCGGGTGGAAAAGGCAAATTCCATCACCCGCGCTCCGCTCGATCAAGTGTCCTGTATTGCGTTTTGAGAACTCGCAAGCTAGGAAGTTTGCGCCACTGTTGTGATCCAGAAGTTTTTCCTCGCCTTTATTCCGGTCTTTGTCGCCATCGACCCGATAGGGCTCGTCGCGATTTTTTTAGGCCTTGGCACGAGCGCTTCGCGTGAACAGCGGAAGCGGCAGGCGCTCCTCGGAATTTTCACCGCCCTCGGCATCGCGGTCGGTTTTATCTTTCTCGGGAAAATAATTTTCGCTGCGCTTGGGATTACGGTGGCGGATTTTCAAGTGGCGGGCGGGCGGTCTGATTCTGCTTGGTCTGGCGGGCCGCGAATTACTCAGCGTTGGGCCACAGGATCGCGGCGGCGGCGATGAATTCGGCGTCGTGCCGCTCGGCATGCCGTTGATCGCGGGGCCGGCATTGCTCACGGCGCTGCTCATTTTAGTCGATACCGTTGGCCTCGTCTTTACGCTCACGTCGCTGTTGGTGAATCTCGCGCTGGTCGTGATCGCGTTCTGGAATGCCGACCTGTTCACCCGCTGGATGGGCCAACAGGGATTGCGCGGCGTGTCCAAGATAGTCGCGCTTCTTCTTGCCGCGATTGCAGTCAGCCTGATTCGGCGTGGCTGGCACGGCATCTGACTACACGGGACAAGGCTAATCTTCAGAGAAAGCTTGCGCTCCGACTGCATCGTCGGTTCGCATCGCTCCGACGTTACTCGAACTTGGAAACGGTCGTTATAAACCGGTGTCCACACGGCCCCCGGTGGCAAGATGCCGCCGTACGCTGGGCCAGAATTCCTTCAGCTCTGCGCTTTTATCACCAGCCTGATAGCGCTGGTTGAGCTCAACCTCGATTGCCTTGAGCTCATCCTGCTGCGGAAGCGGCTGGCCATGATAAATGTATGCCGGCACCCCTTCGCGAGTCTGGGTTAGCGTGACCATTCCATACAGATCCAAGCGGCGTTTCTGTAGTTGCTCAGTAGTCCAACTCCTGTAAACCGGGTTTGGGTAACCCCAAACTTCGGCGGTCCGCGCGTACCGATCGTACGGATAATTGGCCGTTTGCACCGGCGGTGGGGGCTGTTCGGCGCAGCCAATAAGGCCAGCGGCAAATGCTGCTAATAATAATCGTTTCATAGCTGTAATTTGTAGTTCCTGTTTCACGATTATTGAACCACACAAACCGCTCGCAGTCGCGCGTTTATTTTGGTTCCGGCGGCGAGGACCCTCATTTGCAGCAAGCTAAGTCCAGATGGGCGACAAGAGCCGATTCACTCAATACAGCAAACTGAGAGTCTGGCTTGGCTCATTGACACGACGGCGCCTCTTGTTACTATCCTCGCTCTTATGAGATTTCCTCTCCCGCTCACAGCAAAAATCGCAGCCTATGTGATCGGGCATAAGCTGCGTGGCACAAAGAAGTTTGCTACGGTCCTTCAACTCGAGCCGTTGCATACTTGCAACCTGACATGTACCGGTTGTGGACGCATTCGGGAGTATTCCACGTCACTCAAGGACATGATGAGCCTTGAGGACTGTCTCGGGGCGGCACAGGAGTGTAACGCTCCGATGGTCTCCATTTGCGGCGGCGAGCCGCTCATCTATCCGCATATCGAGGCGCTGGTGAACGGATTGCTCGCGCAGAAGCGGATCGTTTACATTTGCACCAACGCGATGTTCATGCGCAAGAAAATGCGCGAGTGGCTCGCCAGCGAATTGCGGACTACAGAGAATGCCAGTCCGGCTCGGCCCAGATTGCGGAGAGAATTAGAAGACAAGATCGATCAATTGCTTGCCGTAGAGCTTCTGAGCGAGAAAGACGCAGCCGAAGTTCGAAAAGGCCCGAAGGATGCGGCCAAGCCGACGATTAGCCCGACGCGTTGGATGTATTGGAACGTGCACCTTGACGGTCTGGAACGGACGCACGACCTGATCGTGGAGCGCGAAGGCGTTTTCAAAGAGTGCATTCTAGCCATCAAAATGGCGAAGCTGCTCGGCTATCAGGTCGCTACCAACACGACGGTCTATAAGGAAACCGATATGCCGGAGATCGAGCAGATGTTCGATTATCTTTCCGATCTTGGCGTCGATGGCCACACCATCACTTCTGGGTACGATTACGACGCCGCGAAAAAAGACATGATCAAGCGGCTCAATTTGCGACCGGAAAACTTCTTTCTCACCCGCGAGATGACCATCCAAAAGTTTCGAAAAATCGAGGAATGGATGAAACGATACGCGTTTTTGGGAACGCCCGTGTATTTCGAGTTTCTCGCGGGCAAGCGTGATCTGACATGTTCAGCGTGGGCGATTCCCACTAGGAACATTCGTGGCTGGAAGGGGCCATGCTATTTGATGACTGACGGGCATTACTCGACCTACGCGGAGTTGCTGGAAAAAACCGAGTGGGACCGGTATGGTGTCGTGAACGGAGTCGCGCGCGACAGCCGTTGCGAAAATTGCATGGTGCATTGCGGTTACGAGCCGACTGCAACTTTGGGTCTGCAAGCCCAGCACGGCGACACATGGAAAACCGTCAAATTCAATTTCGGACCGAAACCCAAGCCCACTGGACGTGGCAATGAACTGCTCGCTTTTAACGGTGTGAGTTCCGGAAACGGTCACGCGACCGGCAAGCGTGCTGAAGTGACGGCGCAAGCTTCGTAAAATCGACATGTCGAAATCGTCGAAGCACCTGATCGCGTTGCCGAGCGCGCCGCAGGAGGTATCGGAATCTTATTCGGCGACAGACGAGGAGATTTCGCAGGCAATCACGCGCGCACAAGAGAATCTATTGCGCCAACAAAAGCCGGATGGCCATTGGTGCGGCGAGCTCATCGTCGATAGCACACTCTGCTCGGATTACATCCTTTTCATGCACTGGTGCGGCGAAGTGGATGCGCAAATGCAGCGGCGTTGCGTCCGTCACATTCTAAGGCGCCAATTGCCGGATGGAGGCTGGAACATTTATCATGGCGGTCCGAGCGAGATTAATGCTTCGGTGAAAGCGTATTTTGCCCTGAAACTTGCCGGTTGTTCAGTGGACGGGCCGTTTATGCAGGAGGCGCGTGCCAATATCATGCGCCGGGGCGGTATTCCGCAGATGAACACCTTTAGCAAGCTTTACCTTGCGCTGCTGGGCCAGTTTCCCTGGAAATATTTGCCGGCCATTCCTGTGGAAATGGTCCTCCTGCCAAGCTGGGCGCCGTTTCACATTCACAAGATGTCGTCGTGGAGCCGGGCCATGCTCATGCCGCTGGCGATCATCAACCATTTCAAACCAACTCGCATTCTACCTGGCGAAAAGCAGTTGCACGAACTGTACCCGCTCGGGACCGAGCAGAGCGATTTGCGTCTCCCGCGCAGCGAACGTTTCTGGACATGGCGGAATTTCTTTCTGCGACTCGATGACGTATTCAAATTCCTGCGCCCGCTTCAGATTCGGCCGCTGCGGCAGCGCGCGCTTGAGGAAGCGGAGCGGTGGATGCTGCAGCGAATCGGTGAAGGCAGCGATGGCCTTGCGGCGGTATTTCCGGCGATGCTGAATTGTTTGATCGCGTTGCGCGCTCTCGGTTATTCGAAAACAAATCCGGTTTACGCCAAGGCGGAAAAAGATTTCGCGGGGCTGTTCATCGATGATCCCGACGATTTTCGCATTCAACCCTGTCTTTCGCCCGTCTGGGATACTGCAATCAATATTATCTCTCTGGCAGAATCTGGTGTTTCCCGGGAACACCCAGCCCTGCAAAAAGCCGCTGAATGGCTCGTTAATAAGGAGGTGCGACTCCGTGGTGATTGGGCGGTAAACAATTCGCATCCCGAAGCGAGTGGGTGGGCGTTCGAGTACAATAATATCTATTATCCCGACACTGACGACACTGCGATGGTGCTGATGGCGCTGCGGCTCGTGCAGCCGAAGGATCGACGATTGCTCGATGAAGTTTTTAGCCGAGCGCTCGACTGGCAACTCAGCTTCCAATGTGACGATGGCGGCTGGGCCGCGTTTGACAAAAACGTGACGACCCCGTGGCTCGAAGACATGCCGTTTGCCGATCACAATGCAATTCTCGATCCGACTTGCAGCGACCTGACCGCGCGCACGCTTGAGCTGCTGGGTTATATTTGTTTTGATTCCAGTGCCAAGAGTGTCCGCGACGCAATCCAGTACTTGATCGACACCCAGGACCACGACGGTTCGTGGTATGGTCGCTGGGGCGTCAATTATATTTATGGCACCTGGCAGGTACTACGCGGCTTGCGCGCGATCGGCCACGACATGACGCAGGACTGGATATTGCGCGGCCGCGATTGGCTCGAGAGCTGTCAAAATAACGATGGTGGATGGGGTGAAACCTGCGCCACCTACGAAAACCCAGCCGCCAAAGGCATTGGCGAGAGCACGGCATCGCAAACAGCATGGGCGATCATGGGCATCTGTGCATGTGGCGATCTCGATCGGCCAAGTATTCAGCGCGGTTTGCGTTTCCTGCTCCGTTCGCAAAAACCCGATGGTTCGTGGGATGAAGATCAAATCAC
>QHNF01000202.1 GCA_003218345.1 Verrucomicrobiota bacterium
TGGAAGCGTCAATATAATCCTTGCCCTCTTCTGGATTGATATTAGGAGCGTGTTTGACGTACTTCAAAAAAGACAGCCAATCTTTTTCTGGCACGTATCCCGGCGATATTCCCTCAAATGGATGATCGTATCCAGCCTCTTGTATTAGATCGCAAACTTCGGCAACTTCCTTATCAGATTCCAATCTGTGTCCCTCCGCACGCGATAGCGCGTGAAAGGGCAGTAAAACCGAATGGTGTTGTTTTAGGATCACAGCGCTTCGCTCAAAGCAGCCCTGGACAGCTTTGGCGCGCTCCTCCTTCTTCGTGTCGGTTAGCGCGTCTAGTTTCCGTCGAAGGCGCATAAAGATTGGATAGGGAGAGACGAACCACCGAACGAGAAACAGGCTCGCTCCAGCTAGTAAAGGAACCGCACCTAGAACAAATGCGTTCATTCGATCCGAGATATGATCGTGAAACCACTGTGGGGAAAACGAAATTAGAATCGCCAGCGTGGCTCCAACAATGAGAGATACGCATCCACAAATTCGACCTGTCCCTTTTGATGCCCATTTACATCTTTCTGAGAGGTAAGTGATAAAGCTTCGCATCCTAAAAAATATCGCGTTTTTAATCTTGCGTCTAAGTGATAATCCCGCGCTCTTTTCCTCGTGCCTTTGGACTTGTTCGGCGAAGTCGGTCACGAATCTTTGCACAATGCATCTCAATCATTTCACCAGCTTCACCGTAAACGCAGATCATAGCATCATGCGAACGGCTGTAGAACTTGGCGTATCCGATTGCATTGCTCACTGCGTCCTACTCGCCATACCACAGACCGAATGGAGGCGAATCGGAGATTAGATCGACGCCGCAGCTGACGTTTACGGGGTCAGAAAAATCTTACCCGTGTAAGGATCTTTCACTGCGGTCCCACTCGGAAATCCGCGAACATCGATGTAACCGCTGTCCGGCTCGAATGGACTCATAACGAAGCCTAGCCTGCCGGGCACCGGACTTCCGTAAAGCAGGCCGTTCTTTCCTTCTTTTGTAGCCGAAGCTGCCTTTGCCGTGCGTGTGTTGTGTCGATCCGGCGGCCTGGTCACTATGCCGTCGGAACTCGCATGACTCGACGCATCGCTAGACACGGCATCTTCATTCTGCTTACCACTGCTCCGATGGGACCGCGGCTTCTGTTTCGAGTGCGTGACCGAGTGGCGGAGCGCTCTAAAAAAATCCAGGAACGGTCCCGCTTCCGCCGCTTGCGTTGCGATCAGCATAGCCAAGATCGACACCGGAACGATAAGTCTGCGTAACGGCCATTTCACAGCAATGACCGCTAACGTGACCAATCCCATAATAGCCCACTTGTTTGGTTTGGAATGCTTCACGTCCGGCGATTGTTCCATCCCTGCCTTCGCATGTCATGCGCTCTCAGGTCGTAAACGTGGCTTCTACGCGCCCAAAAGAAGTCTTGAACTTGAGTTCCCAAATCATGTAAAAGTCCCAGAACCAACGCAGACGGTAGTAAGCCGTCGCGAGACATCAAATGACAACCCCGGAAATTGCGCGCCCTGTAATCGGACGCGCTTTCCAAATCAAATTCGTTTTGAACAATGAAAAAATTGGCAAGAAACAGTAAACGTCCCGGCTTCGGCTGGATGCCGGATCTTCCCGATAACCGTGATCATCTTTACTCCGCGCCGATGGCAAAGCTCGGTCCGCTTCCGAGCAGAGTTAGTCTGCGGAGGCACTGTCCGAAAGTTTACAATCAGGGACAAATTGGCTCTTGCACTGCCAACGCAATCGCCGCGGCCATCGAGTTCGATCGCAAGAAACAAAAACTTTCCGACTTTATTCCATCACGCCTCTTCATTTATTATAACGAGCGAAGTATTGAGCACAGTGTGCCGCTCGATAACGGCGCGGAGATTCGGGACGGGATAAAGAGCGTCGGCAAGCAGGGCGCTTGTCCGGAAACCGAGTGGCCTTATGACGATACCCCAGCTGATTCGAACACAAACCTCTGGCCATCTGGCGCCAAGCCCAGACAGAAGCCGCCGAAATCCTGTTACACGGATGCAAAAAAATTCCGTGCGGTGAGTTATCAGCGGGTGGACCGCATGCTCTCACAGATGAAGGGGTGTCTCGCAGACGGCTATCCATTCGTTTTTGGCTTTACCGTGTACGACAGTTTCGAGAGCGCGGAAGTAGCCAGGACAGGCCTGTTGCAAATGCCTGCGCCTAGAGAGGGAGTCATTGGCGGTCATGCCGTCCTTGCAGTTGGTTACGACGATAAGACCCAGCGCTTTCTGGTGCGCAATTCATGGGGCACAGGCTGGGGCAAGAGAGGCTATTTCACCATGCCCTACTCTTATTTGCTCACCGACAATCTTTCAGACGATTTTTGGACGATTCGCCTCGTGCATTAACCACCAACCTGTTTAACAAGATGCCAAAGTATTGGATGGTAAATAACCGAAGCCAGGGCGGCGTTGGACCTGACGTCAGCACCGATGGCATGACTTATTGGGTCAGCGACAAACAACCGCTCACCGATATCAAGAACTGGCGGAAAGTTACCGCTGCCAACTTTCAGAAGCTGCTGGTCGCGGCGTCGGATAAGTTTCCAAAATATGACCAGGCAGAGAACGAGAAACAAAGTCACGTCACAATTCTTATTCATGGTTACAACCAAACGTTTGCAAAAGCCGCAGCGTTTTATGAGAAGCTTTGTGGTCAACTTTTTGACGGCCCGGATAGTCTCGGGCTTTGCATCCTGTATGACTGGCCATCCCGCGGCAGCATTCTGGGCTATGAGCCTGATCGTTCGCACGCGCGCCTGTGCGCCCGCGATTTAACAGACGTGTTAAGCGCACTATTCGATTGGCTGACTAAGAAACAACAGCAGACCATAAACAATCCTGCAAAAGCCTGTAAGGCCAAGGTATCCCTGATCTCTCACAGCATGGGCAACTATGTCGTGCAGAAAGCAATGGCCGCTGCCTGGACACGTAAGAATCAGCCACTGCTCGTTAGTCTAATCAATCAACTGCTAATGGTCGCAGCGGATGTTGACAGCGATTTGTTCGACGAAGGAGCACCTGATAACGACGATGGCAGCGCTGTGGCTAATCTCACCTATCGGATCACTGCGCTTTACACTGGACGCGACACTGTCCTCGGTGCGTCTGCGGGTCTGAAGCATTTCGGCATGCGACGCCTTGGTCGAAGCGGTCTTCCGCATCACCCGCCACTGGCAGAACCGTCGTTGCCAACAGATAATGTTTGGGACGTGGATTGCTCGAGCTTCTTCAAGTCGGACGTCGGAGACATTCACGGCGCCTATTTCCTTACCGATGGCACGCTCAATCTAATGCGGCACATTCTGCGCGGCCTC
Source organism: Verrucomicrobiota bacterium (assembly GCA_003218345.1). Lineage (GTDB taxonomy): Bacteria > Verrucomicrobiota > Verrucomicrobiia > Chthoniobacterales > UBA10450 > Udaeobacter. Next base: position 3,379 of record QHNF01000202.1, read on the forward strand.
GATCGCGGTGTCCTGGAAACGCTTGGATATACCAAAGGCACCGCCTGGCCGTGAGCCGCAATAAGTAAAGGCGAATGCGACTACGGCGATTCGTTAATTACCCGGCCGTATGTTCAAGTGAATGGAATATGATGCGCATGTATTGGTCGCCTCGCCCTCTCTCGCCCTTTGGGAGAGACGGACGCGGCAGCGCCAGTGAGGGCAAAGGAGTGGGTTTAGGAGAGGGCGAGGGTGAGGGCTTGCCGAGAATAATTGACGCGCGAACGCTTCAAACCCCTCACCTTGGTCCTCTCCCTTTGTCCAAGGGGAGAGGCGAAAGAATCAGCGAAGGCTAGTATGCCACCACGCAAACGCAGATTAAGATCGCGCAAGCCAGCTACCGGGCGTTCGCCGCAAAAGCCTCGCGTTACGACGAGGGCGAAATCTCCGCCACGAAAGTCGCGGTCGAAGTCACCGAAAAAGGTCGGCGCAGTACCGCCATTACCAGCGCAGCCTGAGGAAATTCTTTTTCGTGTGGAAGGCAAAATGTCCACTTTCGGCGGGCCGCACGATTTAGGGATGAGTCCCGACGAAGGCCTTGCGCTCTTTAGCAATGCCGATCTCAAGGATCCCAGGTACTCATATTTGTTTCTACCGGCCCCACCTCCTGGCACGAGCGGCCTTGGGCGCCGACTTAACCCCGATCAATATTATTTCGCTTGTCGTTGGAATTACGCCGACACGCCGAGGGAGTTTTTGCGACGCGCTCTTGCCCGCGTGGAAAATCCGGCCAATGGCCGCACAGCCGATGCCCGGCCGGTTGACTGGGGACCGCATCCTTCCACCGGACGTGTTGCGGATTTATCGCCAGGCCTTGCCGCCGCGCTCGGGCTAAACACAGACGACGTCGTTAAGATAACAATTTCTGCGCGACGAGCCATACCGGTAAAGCCCACCCTGAGCATGAAGCGGGCCGGCCATGGCAGCAGTAATCCGCACGCAAAACCGGCAATCAAACAGTTCATTAAGAGCCCAAATTGTTCGTGCCGTAACGGCGCGAGGATTGACAAGATTGTCTTGCATTGCACCGAAGGCTCACTTGCGAGCGCCTTAGCAGAATTTCAGAAAGCCGATGGCCGCCAAGTCTCTGCGCATTACGTGATCGATCGCAACGGCGACATTTACCAGATGGTAAGCGATAGCGATCGTTCGAATCATTGTATGGGCGCGAACCAAAACTCCATCGGCATCGAGCATGTCGCCGGTGAAACCGATCCGCTCACTGCGCCGCAGGCAGCCGCTTCTGCAGCGCTCATTCGCTGGTTGCTTCAGCAATACCAGATCCCACGCACAAATATTTTCGGACATGATTTCGCGCCCGGCTACAGCCGACCCGGCGGAACCAGCTGCCCCGACAAGCTCTTCGGCGCGACGCATGATCAAAGAACGATCGCTGCCTGGGTGGAAGCCAATGTATAAGGTGAACTCCTCATCCTCATGCTCCTGCTCATGCTCATGGTCCCAATCGCCCAACCTGATGGCGTCTGTCAATTGTGTGATTGCTTTCCTTTCGTCGAGTTCCTAGAATCGGCGCTGCTGTAAAACGAAAGGAATCAGCTATGCGTTTTTCGATCTGTGTTGCAATTAGTTTCTTCATTGCTGCTTGTGCCCAACAGCCCACAACCCAAGGCCCGACACCTCCCCAACCTGTCCAATGCCCCGGCTTGACATCGCCCAATCAGCAGCTCCGGGCTTGTGTGTTATCCGTTGGAAAACATCCCAACCCTCCATTCAATGAATCGCGAGTTGAGATTCGCAATATGAAAGGCACCGTCCTCGCGACCAAGGACTTTAAGTCTCCCGATGGCGAGCACGGCCGCAACGTTCAGAAGATGGAGTGGTCATCCGATTCGCAGTTCTTCGTTTTCAGCACGGCAAGTAGCGGCGGACACTCGCCCTGGTATTGGCAGACTTACTTTTACGATGGCAAACGGAAAACATTCAAAGAAGTGGACGACTTCACAGGTCCCGTCATCAAACGAAACTTCAAAT
>QHNF01000026.1 GCA_003218345.1 Verrucomicrobiota bacterium
CGCCTATACTTTGCAGGAGTTGCTCACCGTCAAATCTGACGATGTGCAAGGCCGGACCCGCATCTATGAGTCGATCGTCAAGGGCGACAATTCACTCGAAGCGGGTACACCTGAATCTTTCAACGTCCTTATCAAAGAAATGCAGAGCCTCGGTCTGGACGTGAAAGTCGGCGGCCAAGCACCCACCAGCTTTCTGGAAAGCGTCGCCTAAATTTAACATCCACAATTTATTAAAAAATCATGAACGAACATTCCTGGCGTGAGTTAGTGGGCGAAGAGCGCCCCGTAGGTTTTGATCAAGTCGCAATCGGTGTTGCGTCCAGCGACACGATGCGCTCGTGGAGCAAAGGCGAAGTCAAGAATCCGGAAACAATCAATTACCGCACCTTTAAACCCGAGAAGGGCGGCCTTTTCTGCGAGCGCATTTTTGGTCCAACGCGCGATTGGGAATGTTCCTGCGGAAAATACAAGCGGATCAAACATAAAGGCGTGATCTGCGACCGGTGTGGCGTGGAAGTCACGCTAGCGCGCGTCCGCCGCGAACGCATGGGCCACATCGAATTGGCCGTGCCCGTTTCGCACATCTGGTTTTACAAATGCATGCCCTCGCGCATCGGGCTCATGCTCGATATGAGCGCGCGCCAGCTAGAGCGCGTCATTTATTACGAGGATTACATCGTCATCGATCCGGGCAAGACGCCATTGCAGCGAGCACAACTGCTCAACGAAGTCGAATACCGCGAGGCGCAGGAGCAGTATGGCGAAGATTTCGTCGCCGGCATGGGCGCGGAAGCGATCAGGAAACTTCTCGCCGAAATCGATCTCAACAAGCTCAATAAAGAGCTCGAGAAGGCCATGGGCGCCACAAAGAGCAAACAAATTCGTAAAAAATTGGCGAAACGTCTCAAGCTCATTCAAGGCTTCCAGAATTCACACGCGCGCCCCGAATGGATGATTCTCGATGTGCTACCGGTTATTCCCCCGGATTTGCGTCCTCTAGTTCCGCTCGAAGGCGGGCGGTTCGCAACGATCTTTATCGCCGTGTTATTAATCGCAACAACCGGCTCAAGAACCTGCTCCTGCTGAAAACACCGGACGTTATCATTCGCAACGAAAAGCGAATGCTACAGGAAGCGGTGGACGCTTTGTTCGACAATGGCAGGCATGGTCGCGCTGTCACCGGTGCAGGTAATCGGCCCCTCAAGTCGCTAAGCGACATGCTCAAGGGCAAGGGTGGCCGTTTCCGCCAAAACCTGCTCGGCAAACGTGTCGATTACTCAGGCCGTTCCGTTATTGTCATCGGCCCCGAGCTGAAGCTGCATCAATGTGGCTTGCCAAAGAAGATGGCGCTCGTGCTTTTCGAGCCGTTCATCATTCGTCGGCTGAAGGATCTCGGCTACGTGCACACCGTGCGCAGTGCAAAAAAGATGATCGAGCGGCAGACGCCGGAGGTCTGGGACATTCTCGACGAAGTGACCAAGGGTCATCCGGTGTTGCTCAATCGCGCGCCCACTTTGCATCGATTGTCAATTCAGGCTTTTGAACCGCAATTGATCGAGGGCGAAGCCATTCGCATTCATCCACTGGTTTGCACCGCGTACAATGCGGACTTCGATGGCGACCAGATGGCGGTGCACGTACCCCTCTCGGTGGAAGCGCAGATGGAAGCGCGCATGCTCATGCTCGCCCCGAATAATATTTTCTCGCCTTCGAGCGGCAAGCCCATTACCACGCCTTCCCAAGACATTACGTTGGGCTGCTATTACCTCACCCAAAATCCTCGCGGTGCAGGCAAGGATGGTCAGCGGCTGCCGCTCTTTGGCGATGCGGCGGAAGTTGAATTTGCCAAGGCAGAAGGAACCATTCACACACACGACCGCATCCGGGTTAAGAACCCAGATCTGGGCAAGCAAACAATCTACGGAAATGTTGAAGCGAAAATTATCGAGACCACGGCAGGCCGTGTGATTTTCAACGAGATTTGGCCCAAGCAGCTTGGATTTTTCAACAAACCCGCCGGCAAGAAGCAACTCAGCGACATCATCTGGCGCTGCTATCAAATCGCGGGACCAGCAGAGACAGTCGCGACGCTGGACAAATTAAAAGAGCTCGGTTTTGCCGAAGCAACCAAAGCTGGCATTTCGATTGGAATTTCGGACATGATCATTCCGAAAGAAAAACAGACCGAGCTGGAAAACGCTTACAAGCAGATTCGCCAGGTTGAGCAGCAATATCGCAAGGGCATCATCACCGATGGGGAGCGTTACAACAAGATCATCGACATCTGGACGCACGCCGGAGATGAAATTTCCAGCGGGCTGTTTCGCACCCTCGAACACAATGACGGCCGCAAAGAGTTGAATCCTGTTTTCTTAATGGTCGATTCCGGCTCACGCGGCAATCGTCAGCAGGTTCGTCAGCTCGCAGGCATGCGTGGTTTGATGGCCAAACCTTCGGGAGAAATCATCGAGCGTCCGATCACGTCGAATTTTCGTGAGGGGCTGACTGTGCTCGAATATTTTATTTCTACCCACGGCGCACGCAAAGGTCTTGCCGACACGGCGCTCAAAACTGCCGACTCCGGTTATTTGACGCGCAAATTGGTGGACGCGGCACAGGACGTGATCATCAACGAACCGGACTGCGGCACGGTGAACGGCATTGTGGTGCGGTCGATTTACGAGGGCGACGAAGAAGTAGTCGATCTTGGCCAGCGCATTATCGGTCGTGTAAGCTGCGAAACGATCGCTGACCCGGTGGACAAGAAGAAAAAAGTGGTAAAAGCGAATCAGTTGATCGACGAAAAGGTCGCCGCAGACCTTCAGCGCATTGGCGTGGAGAGCTTGAAGATTCGTTCGGTTCTTACCTGCGAGTGTGGCCGGGGAGTTTGTGCGATGTGCTATGGACGCAATCTCGCTACGGGTCAGTTCGTTAAACTTGGCGAAGCAGTAGGCATTATTGCCGCCCAATCAATCGGCGAGCCTGGGACGCAATTGACGATGCGCACATTCCATATCGGCGGCACGGCCAGCCAAACGTTCAAGCAACCGATCATCAAGGCGAAGAACGATGGCACTGTGCGGTTCAATGATCTACGAACCGTGCAGGCGCTCGACGGCAGTTGGATCGTTTTGAATAAGAACGGCTCGATCAGTGTGCATAACGCGGAAGGGCGCGAACTTGAGCGTTACAACGTGGTGATCGGCTCAATGATCTCCAAAGCTGATGGAACCGCAGTTAAGAAAGGCGAGACTTTCGTGCAATGGGACCCGTACAACGTACCAATTCTCACCGACAAAAGCGGCAAGATCGAATTCCGCGACATGATCGCGGGTGTCACGATTAAACGTGACGTCGATGAAGCGACCGGCCTGATGGGTACGGTTATCATCGAGCACAAGGAGGATTTGCATCCGCAAGTTGTCATCGTGGATGAAAAGAAGGAGGTGCTCGCAAGTTATTCCATTCCGGCTGGCGCCCACGTCATCGTGGAAGAAGGCCAGAAGGTGCGTGCCGGTGCGCTGTTGGCAAAGACGCCGCGCAAAGTCGCAAAAACAAAAGACATCACCGGAGGTCTGCCGCGCGTCGCCGAATTGTTCGAAGCGCGACGGCCGAAGGACGCGGCCGAGATTGCCAAGATTGATGGCGTTGTCGAGATGGGCGGAACTGTCCGCGGAAAACGACGCCTGATCTTAAAAGACCCTGATACTGGAGCCGAGGAAGAACACCTGATTCCGCTCACCAAACACATCATCGTGTTCAAGGGCGACTTTGTGAACAAAGGTCAGCAGCTTACTGAAGGCCCCGTTGTTCCTCACGAAATCCTCGAAGTCTGTGGACCGCAAGATTTGCAAGAACATTTGGTCAACGAAGTGCAGGAGGTATATCGGTTACAGGGCGTAGAAATCAATGACAAGCACATCGAAATCATCGTGCGCCAGATGTTGCGTAAAGTGAAAATTACCGATCCGGGCGATACGTCGTTGCTCTGGGGCGATCAAGTGGACAAACTCGACTTCGAGGAGGAAAACAAAAAGGTCGTCGAGAAGGGTGGCAAGCCGGCGGAAGCCGTTCCTGTGTTACTCGGTATCACTAAGGCTTCACTTGAAACGGATAGCTTCATTTCTGCCGCCTCGTTCCAGGATACGACCCGCGTGCTCACGGAAGCGGCTACACTGGGTAAAGTCGATAAACTGCGTGGCTTCAAGGAAAATGTGATCATGGGTCACTTGATCCCTGCTGGCACCGGATCTCCTGCGCATCGCGAGATTAAGCTCGTTGAAAAAGGCGAGCCGATCGGCGCGTCCGTGATAGAAGAAGCAGAACCGCAGCCAGCAATCGGGTGAACATTGGCAATTGTAGGGTGTCTGTGTCAGACGCCGGCTGCGAAAAATAACAGATGGCGTTTCACAGAAATGCCCTACAACTGTTGCCATGTCGATCGTAACCAAGACGGGCGACCACGGCGAAACGTCGCTGATGTACGGCCGGCGCCTGCCGAAAGCCGATACCCGCGTGGACGCTTACGGCTGTATCGATGAGCTGACCGCCGCGCTTGGTCTCGCCCGGTCGATTGTAACCGACAAATTCCTTTCGGACGAAATCTTCGCCGCACAAAAAGATTTGATCGTTGTCATGGGCGAGCTCGCAACGGCGCCGGAAGATCGGGAACGTTACATCAAAGATGGCTTCCAACTTACCACCGCGCCGATGGCGGAACGGGTCACAGCCGTGATCTTCGAGCTCGAGAAAGATAAATCGCTTTATCCAAAAGACTGGGTGATCCCCGGTGGAACGGCAGTTTCTGCGGCTCTCGATTTTGCTCGTGCAACGTGCCGTCGCGCTGAGCGGCACATCGCCGCATTCAGCGCTGGGGACAAAGGTTTTAACCCCGAGATCTTGCGTTACCTCAATCGCCTTTCCGATCTCTGCTGGGTCCTGGCGCGTTATGGTGAGAAAAAGCAAAGAGCGTAGCTTACCTCGCTTGTAGCGCACGAGCCGGCACACTTCAACAGGCAGAACGTCAATAAAGGCGGCTGCAATCCGCCGCTAAAAATTGGCAACTGTCCGGCAGCAGGTTTTCTCGCGCGATGTTATGCATCACCGCGATGGAGTTCAGATTAGCTTTTGCGGCTGCATTTTTGTTTTGCGTTTCTAATGCGCACGCGCACGAAGCTATCTTCGGATGGACTTATACAACTGATCTAACCCCGAAGGGTCACGGGGAATTCGAGCAATGGGTTACTGCGCGCTGGGAAAAAGAACACGGCAACTACAGCGTTGTCGATTTTCGCGAAGAGTTCGAATATGGCGTGGCAGATAATTTTCAGCTCGCGCTTTATCTCAACCATCATTACGTCTATGCGAACGATGACGTTCCGGCTGAAGATCCGGCCCATCCCGGAAATCGTTTGCCTGGTACTTACCAGACCGGCGGTGAAGACGTGCACGCCGGATATAGCCCAGTAACGCCCTTTGACAGCTATCATTTCGAATCCGTTTCGTTGGAAGCGATTTACCGGCTGCTGAGCCCTTACAAGGACCCAATTGGTCTCGCGCTTTATTTCGAGCCTTCGATTGGCGATCAGGAGAGAGAGCTGGAATGGAAAGTTATCTTGCAAAAGAATTGGCTCGAAGACCGGCTCGTTTGGGCGCTCAACATCAATTACGAGTTAGAGTTCGAAAAAGCGGGCGGCGGCGGCTACGAGCGCGACGGTATGTTCGAATGGTTCACCGGCGTTTCTTATCGCTTCATTCGTAATTGGTCAGCCGGTTTGGAATTTTGGAACCATCACGAATTTGCCGATGCCACCGTGCACGAGCATTCGGCTTACTTTCTCGGGCCGACGATTCACTATGGCGGCGAACGCTGGTGGGCCACGCTCGGATTCCTTCACCAACTGCCGATTGGCCAGGCGTTCAGTCATGATAACAAGGAGTTTGCCGTGCACGACGGGTACATCTTTGGCGACGAGCACGAAAAATATTACGTGCGGCTGAGAGTCGGATTTAATTTCTAGAGGGCGATGAAATCCGAATTCGCCTTCATCGCCTTACCCATTTCCGCGTTAATCGCGCCTTCCGCGTTTGCCGTTCAGTATCTCACTGTCGATCAAGCGCAGCGCGCGATTTTTCCCCGCAAATCGTTCACCGCCGCGCCTGTTAACCTAACGAGTGTTCAACGCAAGGCCATCGAACGGGCCAGCGGCGTGCGCGTGTTACGCGATGAGCAGCAAGTTTGGCGGGTGAGCGGTGGGGGCTGGTTCATTGTCGATGAAGTAGTCGGCAAACACGAGTTTATCACCTACGCCGTCGGTCTGAACGCAGACGGCTCAGTCAAACAAATCGAGGTGATGGATTATCGCGAAACCTACGGGGGCGAAATTCGAAATGAAAAATGGCGCGCCCAATTCGTAGGCAAGACGAGCAAGTCGCCGCTGAAGCTCGACAGTGACATCAAGAACATCAGCGGCGCGACATTGAGTTGCCGCCACGTCACCGATGGCGTGAAACGGCTTCTCGCATTCTATGAGGTCGCGCTCAAGCGTTGAAGTCCGTCGCGCGCGTCCGTTGCTCGGGACGTTCGTGCAAATATCCGCTGGCGGAAAGGACGCCATCGCTCTTGAGCTTGCGATCAACGCTGCTTTCGCGGCCGTTGCGGAGGTACATCGGTTAATGAGTTTTCACGACCCGGAAAGCGACGTTTCGCGCATGAACCGCGACGCGTTTCACAAATCGGTGCGTGTTCATCCCTGGACGTCGCGTGTTTTGAAAGGCGCGTATGAATTTTCTCGCAACAGCGATGGCGTTTTCGACATCACGACGGCCCGGCAACTGGTGAACTGGAATTATCTTCCGAGACCTGATGTGCGTTTTAGCAGTCGCAGTTGGCGCGACATTATTCTGGAAGAGAAGTGCAACGTTCGATTCCGCCAGCCGTTGATTGTCGACCTTGGGGGGATCGCGAAAGGTTTCGCGGTCGATCGCGCCATTGAGACGCTGAAAGCTAATGGCGTCATGGCTGGAATCGTAAACGCTGGCGGCGACGTTCGGGTATTTGGATCGACACCACAACTTATCCACGTGCGACATCCCGCCGCGCCGGGGCGTGCCGCCGGAATGGTGAGGCTGCGCGAGCGCGCCATGGCAACCTCGGGAATTTATTTCACCCGCAAAAAAGACGGTGTCCGCTACGTGAGCCCATTGCTTGACGGGCACACAGGTCGATCTGCCCGCGAGTTGATCAGCGTGAGCGTGGCGGCTACGGAGTGCATGCCAGCGGACGCGTTGACAAAAATTGTTTTCTCCCTACGCGAAAAAGCTGCGCCCCTGCTGGAGCGCCATCGCGCAGATGCGTTGTTGCTGGAACGCGATGGTGCGCCATCCTGGATATTTCACTCGCCATGCGACACCCACGACCAGACTTAATTCGATTGAAGCGCTTCTACAGATATTCCCTCTACGCTGTGCTCGCGTTGCTTTTTCTGAGCGGAGGAGCATGGGCATATTGGAATTATCTTGCAGCCTCGCCTGGCGATTTCGAGGCGAGCTCAAAAGCCTGGGCGATGAAAATCCACGGCGCCGCCGCGACGGCGATTTTAGTTCTGATCGGGATGCTCTTGACTGCGCACGTGAGATTCGCATGGCGCGCGGGCCGCAATCGGGCGAACGGCTCCCTGTTTCTCACTGCCTTCGCCGTTTTGGCCGTGACCGGCTACGCGCTTTATTACGCGGGCAGCGAAAGCCTGCGCGCGTGGGCGAGCTGGATTCATCTCGCTGTCGGCCTGGTCCTGCCAATTTTGCTGTTGATCCACATTTTGCTCGGCAAGAGGACGCGGCCAGAGGTGCGGGCGCAAAGGAGTCACCATTTTCCCGGGAAGACCGGTGCCAGAGTTAGCCAGTAAATTTTGCCAGTCGCACTATTTGGTAAGACTGGTAAGAATCCCTGATGGACACCGCCGTGCTTTCAAGTAAAGGGCAGTTGGTCATCCTGCAGAAATAGGCACGCTCTACACCTTTACGCGGAGACCGTCTCGTTGTGAGACCGCAACCCAAGACACGGGCTCGCTTGTCGAAATTGGATGGTCGCAGGGTCCTCGGTCGCAACGACCGGAGCACCACGACTGACTCCAGACCTTGTTAAACGCGCGCTGTCGGATTTTCCATGAATTTCCTGCTGGATGTAAACATCATCCTGGGTTGCGGCTGGAAAACACATGATGTGCACGGCCAGGCAAGTCGCTCGCTCGAACGGCACCGAATAGTGCCGTCGCTCTATGCGCCCCTCGCGGAGCTGAATCAGATTAATATCGAAAATCCGCGGGCTGCCCGCCCGGGGCTACATTCTTCCGCGTCTACGGCGCTTCGTGTGGCTACACTGTTATTGAATTTGCTCTAACTGTCGTCATCAACTCTCTTAGGACATGTGTTAACGAGCGAAAACAGGGCCGAATTTCAGGTTGCGCATCGGCGTCTGCTGTAGCATCTTCACCGTCCCGCAGCTGCAGTTCCCCCTCGCGGAATTTCTCTTATGGCAGATACAACAGAATTGGTGCCCGAACTTTTGGAAGCCGGCGTTCATTTTGGACACCAGACGAAGCGTTGGAATCCGAAGATGAAGCCTTTCATCTTTGAGCAGCGCAATCAAATTTACATCATTAATCTCGATCAGACCGTGCAACAGTTGCAGCGCGCCACGGAGTTTTTGCAGCAGGTCGCAAGGCGCGGTGGAAAAATTTTGTTCGTCGGTTGCAAGAAGCAGGCGCAGGAAGCGGTGAAAGAGGCGGCAGTGGCTTGTGGTCAATTTTATGTGAATCAGCGCTGGCTCGGCGGCACGCTGACGAATCTGGCCACGATTCGCAAGAGCATTGGGCGATTGAAATACATCGAACAGATCGAGCAGTCGCCCGAATACAAGAAAATGGGAAAACAGGAATTGGCTGCGCTGAATCGGGAGGCTGCGAAGCTCCGGCGCAACCTTGATGGGATACTTGAGATGTCACAATTGCCCGATGCCCTGGTGGTGATCGACACGATCCGAGAGCAAAACGCGGTGAATGAGGCGCGGCGTCTCGGCATTCCAGTGGTTGCCATTGTGGACACCAACGCAGACCCCGAGATGATCGACTATCCAATCGCGGGCAATGATGATGCGATTCGTGCTATTCGCGTGATTTTGCAAAAACTTGTTGATGCCATTGTTTCAGCAACCGGCGAAGCGCGTATCCGCGAGCAGGTCGAAATGGCTGGCGTTTCCGCGTAGGCGGCAAGAAAACGTCCAACGCCCAACGTCGAACGCCCAAAGTTCAATGAAAGCGACAACCGAAATAGATCCACAAGTGGTTAAACAACTCCGCGAAAAGACGAACGCAGGTTTTATGGACTGCAAGCGCGCTCTGGTCGAGAGCGGCGGTGATCTGGCGAAAGCCGAGGCGATTTTGCGGACCAAAGGCATCGCCAGCGCGGGGAAAAAGTCCTCGCGCGCAACGAAGGAGGGCATCGTAGCTTCTTACATTCACCTGCAAGGGAAGGTCGGCGTCCTCGTAGAGGTGAATTGCGAGACCGATTTTGTAGCGAGGAACGAGAATTTCCGTGAGTTCGTGAAAGACATCACTCTGCATATTGCGGCAGCGCATCCGCTTTACGTCAGTCGCGCAGATGTTCCGGGTAATCTCATCGAAGCCGAGCGCGAGATTTACAAAGCCCAGGTGAAAGGCAAGCCGGACAACGTTGCAGACAAAATTGTCGAAGGGAAACTCGAGAAATTCTACAGCACTGTTTGCTTGCTTGAACAGGGATTCATCAAAAATCCCGAGGTAACCGTCAGGGATTTGCTCAATGCCAAAATTGCTGAGCTGGGTGAAAATATCGTGATCCGCCGGTTCGTCCGCTATTTGGTGGGCGAACCGCTCCCGAGCGAAGCTTGAGTGCTCTAGCGGCGTTTGTGCTACACGCCGAGCGTTTTAGACCGCGCGCATTCAAATCCTGGTTGGGCTGTAGTGTCCGCTGTCCTCAGCGCATTGCGCTCCGTGTGCTCAACTAACTGGTGCGCCGCGGACAGCGCACACTACAGCGATTGCCAGTCATTGCGTGCCATTCGGGTAATCTGCGGTTAGTTTGGGGGAATGAGACTCACCGAGTACAAACGCAAGCGCGATTTCAGGAAGACGGCCGAGCCAGCGGGCGGGAAACCGTTACCAAAAAAAGTAAAAGGCGCGTCGAATTTCGTTATTCAAAAACATGCCGCGCGCCGTTTGCACTACGATTTCCGTCTGGAGATGGATGGCGTTCTAAAATCGTGGGCGCTGCCGAAAGGGCTCCCTTGGAAGCGAGGCGAAAAACATCTTGCCGTGGAAGTGGAAGATCATCCGCTCGAGTACGCGACTTTCGAGGGGATCATCCCGGAGGGACAATATGGTGGCGGCACGGTGATGGTGTGGGACCGCGGCAACTATCACGTTTATGGTGAACAACCGGTGAAATCACTGCAGGAAGGCAAGCTTCACCTCGTTCTCGACGGCGAAAAAGCAAAAGGCGAATGGACCCTGGTGCGGATTCGCGGCCGCGATGATCAAAAAAATCAGTGGTTGATCTTGAAAACGGGAGACGCCGCGAAGCCGATATCAAACAAAGTTGAAGACCGGTCGGTCAAGACGGGACGCACGATGAAGCAAATTGCGCAAGCTCGCGATGCTGAATGGGAGTCCAATCGCAAAACGGACGAGAGTCCCACATCGCAATTCAAAGCGCGGGTCCGCGCTGCGCTGAAAAAAAAGGAAGACGAAGAAATTGTAGGGCAGGCGCATTGCCTGCCAACCATAGAGCCAGGCAGCCGGAGCGGCCGCCCTACAATCGCGGCGTTTTCAGATTTGCCGTCTGCGAAAGCGCGGTTTGTCGAGCCGATGAAGGCGCGATTGGTCGAGCAGCCTCCTGCGACAGGTGACTGGATTTACGAACTCAAATTCGATGGCATCCGGTTGATTGCGGTCAAGAACGAGAACAGCGTTTCACTTCTTTCGCGAAACGAAAATGAATTGTGCGGACGGTTCCCGGAAATCCTTAAAGCGATAAAGAATTTGCCGGCACGCGAATGCGTGGTTGATGGCGAAGTCGTTGCGCTCGACGAGGAGGGCCGTTCCTCGTTTCAACTCCTGCAAGCGCGGGAGATGGAAGGGCGAAAGAGTCCCATTTATTTCTATGCATTTGATCTGCTCCAACTGGATGGCAAGAGCTTGATCGCGCTGCCGTTGGAGGCGCGCAAGAATGTTCTCGAAAAGCTCTGCGCGGACGCGAGCGATCCGATCCGTTACTCGGGCGCGATTGGCGGAGATGCAAAACAACTGCTCGATGAAGTCAAGCGGCGCGGCCTCGAAGGACTTGTCGGCAAGCAGCGCAAGTCTGTTTACGAAGCCGGCCGCAGAAGCGGAGCATGGATCAAGCTCAAATGTGTCAGCGAGCAGGAATTCGTCATCGGCGGATACACTCCGCCGCAGGGAGCGCGTAAACATTTCGGAGCGATCCTCGTGGGCTATTACGGCGAGAATCAACTAAGGTTCGCCGGGAAAGTCGGCACCGGCTTCACTTCGAAGACCTTGCCGATGTTGCACAAGAAGTTCCAAAAAGAAGCGCGCGACGATTGTCCATTTGTCGATCTTCCTTCAAAGCAGAATGGGCAATGGACGCAGGGGATCACGCCGTCGATGATGCGAAAGATGCACTGGGTCAATCCGAAGTTTGTCGCCCAAATCAAATTCGCCGAGTGGACCCGAGATGGGAAATTGCGTGCGCCCGTTTTCCTCGGATTGCGCGAAGATAAAAAGCCCAGCGACGTTGTTCGTGAGGGTTGAGGGAAATCGACAGGCACGCCTTGGTTTGCCTGCTTGTGGATTTGACGTGATCGGATTCGATCGAAAAAATTTGTGAGTAGTGGGTGGAGTTGTCTATGCGAATCGCTCAGGTCGCACCGCTTTTTGAGAGTGTTCCTCCGAAATATTACGGAGGAACGGAACGGGTGGTGTCTTATCTCACGGAGGAATTGGTCCGCCAGGGTCATGAGGTCACTCTCTTTGCGAGCGGGGATTCGGTGACCAAGCTCACCTTGTCGCGGCGTGCCGGCGTTCGTTGCGCCTGGACAAGCACTGCATGGACCAGCTCGCGCACCAGATCTTGATGCTTGAACATGTGTTCCAGCGCGCTGGGGAGTTCGACATCGTCCATTTTCACATTGATTATCTGCACTTCCCCGTGAGCCGCCGTCAGCCGATACCGCATATCACGACAATGCATGGCCGGCTCGATATTCCAGATATTATTCCTCTTCACCAGGAGTTTCGAGACAGGCCGTTAGTGTCGATCTCTGATGGTCAGAGGAAACCTCTGCCATGGGCAAACTGGCAAGCCACTGTTTACCACGGGCTACCCTCTGACCTGTATCGTTTTCGCTCAGAGCCGGGAAGCTATCTTGCCTTTCTGGGGCGGGTTTCACCCGAAAAACGAGTGGACCGGGCGATTGAGATTGCCAAGCAGGTCCAGATTCCACTTAAGATCGCCGGCAAGGTGGATCGAGTGGATGAGGAGTATTTTGAGTCTGTGGTCGAGCCGTTGTTGCGTGATCCGCTCGTGGAATTTGTCGGCGAGATAGGCGAAGGGGAGAAGGAAGATTTCCTGGGCAATGCCTATGTCTTACTTTTTCCGATTGATTGGCCGGAGCCATTTGGACTTGTAATGATTGAAGCCATGTCCTGTGGCACACCAGTGATCGCGTACCTCGGTGGAGCAGTGCCTGAGGTGATGGAAGAAGGTCACACAGGTTTCATCGTGAAGGGACTTGAAGATGCAGTGGACGCAGTCCGACGCCTGCCGGAATTGAGCCGGCAACGCTGTCGCGAGGTGTTCGACCAGCGCTTTACGGCAGCTCGAATGGCGCACGACTACTTGGGGGTGTATCAGCGGCTAATTAACAGCAAGCAAGAACCGGCGTTGGAGGCGCGCGGCTGATGGCCAGGGAAGTCATTCGTGTCCGGAACGAGTTTTACATTCGTTCATCGTCACCGCGCGTCGATGTTCGCACGCGGGTCTTGAAACAGGGCGATACCTTCGCTGTGTTCGACCGGTTCGGCGACATCGAGACATTCGGCGCTGGTGAACTCGGCCTTTTCTATCAAGATACGCGATTCTTGTCTCGCTTAACGTTGAGGCTTGGAAGGGACCGCCCGCTGTTGCTGAGTTCGACTATTAGAGAGGACAACGCGGTCATGGCGGTTGATGCCACAAATCCCGATGCTTGGCGCGACGGCGAGATAGTGATCCCGCGAGGAACCGTGCACCTCTTTCGGTCGAAGATTTTGTGGGAGAAAACATGTCATGAGCGGCTTCGAATCCATAACTATGGACGCGCAGCTGTTGATGTCTCTTTCTCCATCGAATTCGATGCGGATTTTGCCGACATTTTCGAGCTGCGCGGCATGAGCCGACAACAACGCGGCCGTCGCTTGGAAACGCAGGTTATGTGCGACCGCGTTGTGCTCGCGTATGAGGGTCTGGACAAGCGACTTCGCCAGACGCGAATCGTTTTCGATCCGCCGCCCACCCGCTTGACGGAATCCGTCGCCACGTTTCGAATTCCGCTGGAAGCGGGCGAAGCAGCCAGTTACCGGTGCGCAATTGCGTGCGAAGTGGCTGGCGATTCGCGGATCGAGATCAACCCTTCTTATGAGAAGGTTGTGCAGGAGGCGGCGAGTGCGCTCGAACGCGAGCGCGCCCAAGAAGCGCAGATTTTTACCGCAAACGAACAGTTCAACGACTGGCTGAACCGTTCCCTCGCTGATCTCCACATGATGCGAACGGTTACTCCGTATGGCCCGTATCCTTATGCTGGCGTTCCATGGTTCAGTACGGTATTCGGGCGGGACGGAATCATCACCGCGCTGCAGTTTCTGTCGTTTGATCCTTCTGTCGCGCGCGGCGTCCTGGGCTATCTCGCAGCTACCCAGGCCGACTCCGAGAGCCCGGAGCAGGATGCGCAACCGGGCAAGGTGCTGCATGAGACGCGCGCGGATGAAATGGCTATCCTGGGGGAGATTCCATTCAAGCGCTACTACGGCAGCATCGATGCGACGCCGCTTTTTGTCATGCTCGCCGGCGCATACTATAAACGGACGGGCGACCGCGCGTTCATCGAATCGATTTGGTCAAACGTGGAGCGCGCTTTAGGATGGATCGACCGTTACGGCGATTCAGATGGCGACGGCTTCGTCGAATACACCCGGAAGTCCAAACACGGTCTCATTCATCAAGGCTGGAAAGATTCTCACGACGCGATTTTCCATAGGGATGGCACCGCTGCCGCAGCACCTATCGCCTTGTGCGAAGTCCAAGGTTATGTTTACGCCGCAAAAACCGCGGCGAGTGAGCTCGCAAAAACACTCGGGGATGCCGCGCGATCGCGCGAGTTGTCAAACCAGGCGGAAGCGCTCCGTCGCAAGTTCGAGAAAGCGTTTTGGTGTGATGACCTTTCCACTTACGCCCTCGCGCTGGACGGGAGTAAGCAGCCTTGCCGAGTGCGAACATCGAACGCGGGGCACTGCCTTTTTGCTGGTATCGCCAGCGACGAGCATGCGCGCCGTGCGGCAACAACTCTCATTGACGAGACGTCGTTCTCTGGTTGGGGCATCCGCACCGTCGCCAGCAGCGAGGCGCGCTATAATCCGATGTCATACCACAATGGGTCGGTCTGGCCACACGACAACGCCTTAATTGCGGCGGGATTCGCTCGCTACGGGTTGAAAGGATCGGCCACGATGGTGCTCGCAGGTTTGCTCGACGCGAGTCTTTTCTTGGATCTGCATCGTTTGCCAGAACTATTTTGCGGGTTTCCTCGACGCCCCGGTGAATCTCCCACCCTTTATCCGGTAGCCTGCGCTCCGCAGTCGTGGGCTTCAGCGGCCGTGTTCCTTTTGCTCGAAGCTTGCCTTGGCTTGAGTGTGTTCGCTCCGGAACAAAAGCTTGTATTTTCGAAGCCAGTTTTGCCGGCGTTCCTTCGCCAGGTTAGCCTTCGTGATCTGAAGGTAGGAGACGCGCGGGTCGATCTTCTACTCACGAGACACGATCAAGGCGACGTAGGAGTCAACGTGCTCCGCCGAGATGGAGCGCTCGAAGTTGTGGTTTTGAAGTAAGCGGCTTCGTGACCAATGATGCTTGTCAGGGATTGCACTTGTCTGCGTGCTCGCCGGCAAATATGGTGAGCTGATGCACGCGAAAGTCATTGTCATGCCCAAGAGGGCTGTGCTAGATCCGCAAGGAAACGCCGTGCGCGACGCGATGCGGCACCTCGGGATGCCGGAGGTACGCAGCGTCAGAATCGGCAAATACATGGAAATTGATATCGATGGAACCAATGGAAATCTTGAGTCCCGATTGCACGGTCTTTGTCGCGATTTGTTGTCGAATCCGGTGATTGAAGACTACGAGTTGGAGAGCGCAGAGGACGGGGCGAAAGCCAGAACTCCGAAGTTGGAAGTCAGAGGTCAGAAGTCAGAGGTCGGTAAATGAAAGCGCTTCGATATTTTTTCTGCGTCGTGTTGCCGCCCCTTGCGGTCCTGATGACGGGTCGCATCGGCAGTTTTTTGCTCAGCATCATTTTGACTTTGCTGGGCTGGATTCCGGGAGTCATTCACGCCTGCCTGG
>QHNF01000203.1 GCA_003218345.1 Verrucomicrobiota bacterium
GAAGGTAGTCTTGATCTGTCGGGTCAGGCACGACGAGCTCGATTCCTTCGCGCGAGAAAACTTTCGGATAAAAAGTTCCCTCCATGGTGAAACGCGTCCCGAACAAAGCGAGCTTCTTCAGTCCGCGCGCTTTGGCAGATGCACACGTTGCCTCGACGATACTGATCAACGGAATCGGCGACTTGGACGCGACCTCATCGAAGACAATATGGGGCGTGTTTGCCGAGATCAGTCCGAAATTTGCACCGGCGCGTGCGAGTTTGCCGATCCCCTCAAGCAAGTAATCGGCCATGCCTTCGAGGTTATTCGCGTCCATGAAATCGAGCCCCTTCTTAAGATCAATGCTGTTGATCAGGAATTGCGGATAACTCCCATCGCGCTGCCGCTCGCGATAGAGCGCGATGATGTTCTGGTAATATTCGACTGTGCTTTCCGGCCCGAGGCCGCCGATGATTCCGAGAATTTTCATTTGTTAACCATGAATCCGCCTGCGCTAAAGCTACGCCGAAAGTCTTCGCGAGCAGGCGCGCCTGACATGTGGCCTTGAATGGACATGAATGTTGAAGCCCGAACGAACGAGAAACGTCGAGAAAGGCCCTGGCGATTCCACCTGCGGCCATCTGGCTTCGTCATTGATTCGTCATTCGCCATTCGGTTTCGTCATTTTCCCATCCTCTTTGCCGACCAGCGCCGGTAGTTGTGACAATTAGGCTTCCTTCGCGGTTATGAAAAGCAGATCGGCGCTCCACTTTGTCCTGATTATCGGGATTGCAAACTTCTTCGCCGATTTTACCTATGAAGGCGCGCGCGGGATCGTAGGGCCGTTTCTAGGCTCGTTAGGCGCGAGCGCGGCAATTGTCGGGTTTGTAGCGGGTCTCGGCGAATTGATGGGCTACGGGCTGCGCTCCGTCTCAGGATATTTCGCCGACAAATCGCATCGGCATTGGACGTTCGCGTTCCTGGGTTATGCGATCAATATGCTCGCTGTTCCTGCGCTCGCTCTCGCAGGACAATGGCCGCTCGCGGCGGGTCTGGTCGTCACGGAACGCGTCGGCAGAGGTATCCGCAAACCGACGGTGGAGGCAATGCTTTCCTACGCCGGAAAATCCATCGGCGCCGGATGGGTTTTCGGTCTGAACGAAGCGCTCGATCAGGCGGGCGCGACGATCGGACCGTTGCTCATGGCGCTGATTCTTTATCGTAATGGCGGGTATCGAACCGGTTTCGGTGTGCTGCTCATTCCAGCGTTGCTTTGTCTTGCAATTTTAGTCGCGGCGCGGCTGCTGCATCCGCGGCCACACGAACTGGAGAAAGGCACTGGGCACACTCTGGCGACGACCAATCTGAGACAAGCTTACTGGATTTACCTGGCGGCCGGCGGGTTAATTGCCGCCGGTTTCGCCGATTTTGCACTAATCGGTTTTCATTTTCAGAAGGCGAACACAGTGCCGGGAAATTTGATTCCCGTGTTTTACGCAGTCGCGATGGCAAGTAGTGCGCTCGCGTCGATTCCATTGGGTCGCATATTTGACAGATTCGGCCCAAATATCTCGTTGTTCGCGTTTATCATTTCCGCCGCGGCCGCGCCGCTTATGTTCCTGGGCGCATCGATCTCTGCATTGATCGGAATGATTTTTTGGGGAATCGGAATGAGCGCGCAGGGTTCGCTGTTTCAAGCAATGCTCACCGGCGTCATTCCATCGGAGAAACGAAGCACGGCATTTGGCCTGTTTGATACTGGATACGGAATCGCGTGGTTTCTCGGCAGCGTGACCATGGGATTACTTTACGGTAAATCGATTCTGGCTGTCGTGCTGTTTTCAGTCATCCTTCAACTCGCAGCGCTTCCCATCCTTTTTATCGCGAACAAGAAGCGCTAAACTTTCTTACGGATCCGTACGCAAAACCGAAAGAGCGAAAGGTCGGCGCGCAGCGACCGAAGATTTCGCATTTGCCAAGCTCAGCGGAAACACGGACGCGCAGAGAACGGCAGGCGGAGAAAGATGCTGTGGCAGCAGAGCGGCGCGCGATCAAAAAGGCTGCGCGACGACATTTAAAACAGCAGTTGCTTGAAGAGATGGAACAGAATGAATAAACGGCCGATACAGCGAATCATCTCTTTGCGCTTTGCGATTCGGCGCCAGCTATTACAGTTCGCCTCATGCGTCCGACGAATTTGCCGTTGTTCGCTTTCGCATTGCTCGTAATCGCTTCCGTTGTCACCCGCGCGCAGTCGCCTTCGCAACGCAATCCAGATGTCTCAAACAAAGCGCTGATCACCAAATCGACACCGAGCATAAGTGAGGATGGATTTAAGAATCAGAACGTGAATGCCGCAATCGCTGCGCTACACGAAATGGCGGACGATTATTACGCGTGGCGGAATGAAAATTATCCCGTACGCAGCAGCGACGCCGGACTGCATACGTGGGACGATCGGCTAACCGATTATTCGCCGGCTAGAATTGCGGAGCGCGCAGAGCATGTCCGCTCGTTATTGGAAAAGGTGCGTGCCATGAAAACTGATGGCTGGCCAAAGGACGCCCGCATCGACTGGATTCTTTTCCGCGCGCAATTAGAGAACGTCGATTTCGGCGATCGCGTTCTGAAATTCGAACGGACAAATCCGCAGGTTTACGTCCGTGAATGCACGGACGCGATCTTTTCGCTGCTGAAAAAGGAATACGACACACCGCGGAAACGCGCAGCCGCCGCGACGGCGCGCCTCAAGCAAATGCCAGCGTTATTGAAGCAAGGGCTGAGTAACTTGCAGAATCCGGTAAAACTCTACGCGCAGCTCGCGATCCGTTCGGCGCGCTCAATGGATCCGCTTTTAAACGACAGCCTGATGGCGCTCGATGTCGACCTTCCGCCTAACGAACACGATGATTTAATCAAATCGCGCGACATCGCGCTGACCGCCTTACACAGCTACGCCGACCAACTGGAGAAACGGTTACCGAAGATGGTGGATTTCGCGCCGATGGGCGAAGCGAACTACAATTATTATCTCAAGCACGTGCTCCTGCTTCCGCTCGATGCCAACCAGGTAGAGATGATCGGGCGCGTTGAGACGGCGCGTTATCGCGCGCTGGAAGCGCTTCTCGCTGACCCGAAACTGGCGGATCCTGATCCGAAGCGCAGCGCAAACATTCCGCCGGATCAGGCATCGTTTTTAAAAGCGTACGAGAGCCGCGAGGCTGAGATGGTCAGCTTCATGAAGGAGCATAACCTCGTGACGCTGCCTGCTTATCTCGGGCCATTTCAGATTCGGCAGTTGCCCGAAGCGTTTAAGCCGACCAGCCCCGGCGGCTTTATGAATCCCCCAGGCGTTTATGATAAGGACCCGACCGGTTTCTTCTTCATTCCGACATACAATCCGCAATCGAAGAACTTCTACATTCGCGCCGCGATTGAAGATCCGCGGCCGATCCTCGGCCACGAAGGTATTCCTGGACATTTTCTACAGCTCTCAATCGCAAATCATCTAAACGACGAGATTCGGCGTCAGCACGAGGACGGCGTGTTTGTGGAAGGCTGGGCGCTGTACGGCGAAGAGATGCTGATGCGGACCGGCCTTTATCCGAACAATTCTCCGGCACAGGGACAAATCCTGCGCTTATCGCGCTACCGTGGCGCGCGCATAGGAGTCGATGTAAATCTGCACACCGGCCGGTGGAGTTTCGAGCAAGCCGTGAAGTATTTCATGGACGCGGGCGGACTCGATCGCGAAGCCGCCGAAGGCGAAGCAGCCGGCGCAGCTTCAAGC
>QHNF01000204.1 GCA_003218345.1 Verrucomicrobiota bacterium
CAATCGAGGGCCAATCGCTAGAGGAATGGGCGGAACCGACCGACTTCGACAAGCTAACGCCCCAGTTTCCGCAAGGCAGGATCATCCTGGAAAATCCCAAGGCTAACTCCGTCAGCGCTCGCGCGGTGGATTTGCTGACGCCGCTCGGCCGTGGACAGCGTGGCCTCATCGTCTCGCCGCCCCGCGTAGGCAAGACAATTCTGCTCAAGGAAATCGCGAAGGCGATCCGCATAAATCATCCGGATATCGTCCTCATCCTGCTTTTAGTGGACGAGCGGCCGGAGGAAGTGACGGATTTTGAGCGTCAGATCGATTGCCAAATTTACCATTCGAATTTTGACGAAAGCGTGCAGCGGCATGTGCAGGTAGCAGAGATGGTAGTGGAGCGGGCCAAGCGCTTGGTGGAAATGAAACAGGACGTGGTTCTTTTGCTCGACAGCATCACGCGACTTTCGCGCGGGTACAATAATCTGCAGCCGGGCAGGGGCCGGATTATGTCCGGCGGCGTCGAAGCAAAGGCTCTCACTAAGCCAAAGAAATTTTTCGGCTCGGCGCGCAATGTGGAAGAAGGCGGCAGCCTAACAGTGCTGGCGAGCGCGTTGACTGAAACCGGCAGCCGAATGGACGAACTGATTTTCGAAGAATTCAAGGGTACCGGCAATATGGAACTGCATCTCGATCGAGGACTGCAGGAGAAGCGGCTTTATCCGGCCATTCATCCGTTGCTCTCAGCTACGCGACGAGAGGAATTGCTATATCATCCCGACGAATGGGAGCGCGTGCTGATGTTGCGCAAAACAATGGCTGCGCTTCCGCCTCTCGAAGCGATGGAAAAGCTGATCGACAATCTGCACGCGACCAAAACAAATGCCGAGCTGCTCTTGAGTGGATTAAAATGATGTCTTCGAAAAATCACAAAATCCGAATGACGAATGACGAAAGAAGCCCGAACGCTCAAATGACTCAAACACACGGAGAGCGTCTCCACGACGATTCGAGTTTTGTCATTCGCTCGTCATTCGACATTCGACATTCATCATCGCCGGCAGGGTTGATCGCGAATGCCGCGAAACTTGCGAGCTTAATTCAGGAAATCGAATCCGCCGAACGTGTCGCGGTCGACACCGAAGCAGACAGCCTGCATTCGTATCGCGAAAAACTTTGTTTGGTCCAGATCAGCGTGCCAGTCGGGGTCACCGACCTCGGCAACAGTGACGCGGTTCGGGATTACATTGTCGATCCGCTGTGTCCTGTCGATCTGGCGCCGCTGCGACGGGTACTTGAAACCAGAGAAATTGTTTTGCACAGCGCCGATTACGATCTGCGAATGCTGCGGCTCGGCTTGAATTTCGTTGCACGCAGAATCTTCGACACGGTGATCGCAGCCCGTCTCCTGGGCTTCCGCGAATTCAGTCTGGCTGCGTTGCTGAAACGCTACTTTGGGCTCGAGCTTCCGAAGGGTTCGCAGAAAGCGAATTGGGCGCAACGACCTTTGCCAGTACGCATGGCCGAATATGCGATCAACGATGTGCATTATCTCCTGCCACTGGCCGAAAAATTAGAAACGGAGTTAGATCGTTATGGGCGTCGAGATTGGCTGCGGCAGTCATGTGAACGCGCGATCGAGCAGGCGGCGATCACACGTGTCCGCGACCAGGACGAACTTTGGCGCATCCGTGGAGCTGGCTCACTTCATGGCCGCGCGGCTGCAGTGCTGCGTTCGCTTTGGCAATGGCGCGAAGGAGAAGCGGAAATGGCAGACCGCCCGCCGTTCCACATTTTACAGAATGAGGATCTTGTGAACGCAGCGATAAGTTTCGTTTCCGGCAGCGTGCCTCATTACAAACATTTCTCACCCCGGCGGCGTCAGGCGTTTTGTGAGGCCGCACAAACTGCATTGCAGTTGCCTGAATCGGAATGGCCGGTGTCGCTTCGCCGCTTTGGAACCCGACCGACTTCTGAGACGGTGCGTCGCACAGAGGAGCTACGCCGCCGGCGTGACAAATCAGCTCAAGAGCTCGGCTTGGAGCCGTCCTTTATCGCGCCGCGCAGCACGCTGGAGGCGATCGCAGCAGAGCGCGCACGAGCAGCCGCGCTGCTGGTTCCCTGGCAACGCGAGTTGCTTGGAATACAGCAGAGTTAGCTTTAGGCGACGAGAAGAGTGCGTGCCCAAGCTAAGACTTCTAAGGAATAATAAGCGTTTGCCCAATCGTGAGTTTCTTCGGATCGGGAATACTCTTCTTGTTCGCATCGAGAATCTCTTTCCAACGCTTGCGCGATTTGTAAAACTTCCGCGAAATGGAAACGAGTGTGTCGCCTGATTGCACAACGTAGGATCGGTCTCCTTTTTTCGAGGCAGTTTTTTTTGAACTTGTGTCATGTGCTGCCGATTTGTCCACGGCGGCGCTTCGCGAAGCTCCGGTGCGCGATTCAAGTTGTCTGTGCAGTTCAAGATTTTCATTTCGCAACCGTGCCGCCTCCGACCGAGTGACGACGGAATCGCCAGACAATACGGTCAGCACCGAGATTTCATCACGTTTTATGGAATTCTTGACGTCATTTGCGTGCGGGCCATTTGGAGCTAAGGCGACATAACGTCTGAAATGGTGCAGCGCGCTAACGGGATCATTCAGCTTATCGTCATAAAGGAGAGCCAGCTTGTAGTGAATCTCAGCGCACCGCGGGCTGTCATCGAGTGCGGCCTCGTATAAGTTGATAGCACGCTCAAAGTCTCCCTGGGCTGACTTGCTGTCTGCATCCTGCATCAACTGCGCGTAGCGCGAACTCCACAGGCGATCGCAACCAGCTAAATCACAAACGATAAAGATCAATAACCAAACGCAGACAATAGTCGTTGTTTCTGGCAATCGAGAAACTGAACGGGATAGCGGAGGCCCTTGTCAGCGCGCGACATCATCGCCAATTTGCTTACTTGTGAAGCTGCGCGCACTGCAATTCTTTTTCCTTGTAGCGATCTTGTCTCTCCTTCCTGCTGCGCTTCTCGCCGCAGCACTTTCCAGTGGAGCAACTTACTCGATCAGTTTTGTCGATATTGATGGAAACAAACTTTCCACTTCTGATGGGCACGTGACTGTATTGGTGCTGACCACAACCGCAGATCCAGAAAAGGCGCGCACCGTCGGCGACAGGGTTCCTGATTATTGTCTGGGGAACCCGAACTATAGGATGATTACGATTATTCGTTTTGCCAGAAAGCACCTCGCGATCGGGCGCAAAATCGCGACCGCGCTGGTGAGACACCGTGTTAATGAAGAAGCGAGGCGGCTTCAGGCGCGATACGACGCGAAGAAAATTGCGCGTGACGCGCGGAAAGACATCTTCACGGTGACCGATTTCGATGGAACGGTGTCGGCGCAGCTCGGCGAGCCGGCGGGAGCAACGGATTTTTGCGTCTTCGTGTTCGGACGAAATGGGGAATTGCGCGCTCAATGGCATGGTGTCCCTACCGCAGAACAATTGGCTGCCGCGATAAAGTAGTCGCGTTAACACCGTGGCTTCAGCCCGGTGCCCGCCTCGCAGTCGTGACCAGAAGCCGTTCCAACGGCTTAGGACGCAGCTGGCGGCAAACCGTTAAAACGGTTCATTCTCGCCGTCATTGTCTCTCACCGGGCTAAAGCCACGGTGTTAATTGAAAACCATCCTTAATATTTCGGTACGTTGGGATCGATCTGATCCGACCACGCATCGATTCCGCCTTCGAGGTTGTAAACGTTGGCAAAACCACGCTGCTGCAGCAGTCGCACTGCTTGCGCGCTGCGCTGGCCGCTATGGCAATGGACAACGATGGGTCGGTGACGCTGCAGCTCGTCCGCTCGTTGGGCAATTTCTCCGAGAGGAATTAACTTCGCGCCATCGATTCGTGCGATTTCGTATTCGAATGTTTCGCGTACATCGATTAACTCCAATGGTTCGCCTGCATCCATCTTCCGCTTGAGCTCATGCGCTGATATTGCCGGTATTTCCTGGTCGTCGCGCGCACCGCAAAATTGTTCATAATCAATGGGCGAGAAGATTGTTGGATTGTCGCCACAAACGGGACATTGCGGATCGCGCCGCAGATTAAGCTCGCGAAATTTGACCTTGAGCGCGTCGAAGTGAAGAAGGCGTCCAATGAGTGGTTCGCCTATGCCCACAATGAGCTTGATCGTTTCAATCGCTTGCAGCATGCCGATAACCCCGGGTAAAACGCCCAGCACTCCTGCTTGAGCGCAGTTCGGCACCGCATCTGCCGGAGGCGGCTCCGGAAAAAGGCAGCGATAGCATGGCCCGCCTAGGTGAGACGCAAACACCGTCGTTTGCCCCTCAAACCGGAACACCGAGCCGTATACATTTGGCTTGCGTGCAAAAACGCAGACGTCGTTGGACAAATATCGCGTTGGAAAATTATCCGAACCGTCAACGACTACGTCGTATCGGGACACAAGTTGAGACGCGTTTGCGCTGGAGAAACGGCATTTATGTAATTCGATATCAATCTCCGGATTGATGTCTCGCAGGCGATCTCGCGCCGACTCCAGCTTGCCCCGACCGATGTCCTTTGTTCCGTGAAGAATTTGGCGTTGGAGATTGGAAAGATCGACATCGTCAAGATCGACAATTCCAATCGTCCCGACCCCGGCTGCGGCAAGATACAGCGCAGTCGGCGAACCAAGTCCGCCGGCACCGATGCATAAGACACGCGCGGCCTTTAGACGCCGTTGCCCGTCCGGCGTAACTTCCGGCATGATGAGATGACGCGAGTAACGCGCGGTTTCCTTATTGGTTAACCGGATATCGGAGATTCTTTCGGGCGTGATAATGCTCTTGTGCATTCCTTTGGCTTTATTTTAGCACGATGTTCAGATCGGGGCACCGATCCACACTGCGACGTAAGCGGCGATGTTATATGTTTGCCCGACCGTTTTTCTCTCAGAACACTTCGTTCCCACTTGAACCGGCCATGACATCATTCTTTCACAGTCATCGGTGTGCCTTCAGGAGAAGCGTCGAAGAAGTGCTCCGCCATTCCCCTGGGCAGACGGATGCAGCCATGCGATGCGGCGTATGGCGGAACATAACCCTGGTGCATGGCATAGCCGCCATTAAAGAACATCGCATACGGCATTTCGGCGCCATCGAAATGCGTCCCCGATGGCCGACGATCTTTACGGACGTCGATGTTTGATCTCACCACGTTCCCCGCGTCGTCGATGTAATCACCGAATACGGTTGAGACGTGGTTTGGATCTTTGGATACAACGTGATAGTGGCCTGGAGGGGTGGAGAAGCCGGGTTTTCCGGTGGAAACAGTCGATTCGCCGACCAAATTTTTGCCTTTGTAGAAGTAAGCTTTTTGCTCGCTAAGATGCACGACGATTTTGGGCGACCCGGGTACGCCATCGCCATTCCAATAGCCGGACGGCTGTGGTGCAAATACGGCGAGCGGATGTTCGACATAAGATGGAACTTCTTCGCAGCTGGAGCAGAAGAAGACGATTGCTACTCCAGCCAGAAGTTGAGCTAAACCGCGCAGTTTCATGGAGCGGCGCATATTATTGTGCGGGTATTGGTTTATTCAATCGCAAATGTCGTTCTCGATCTTGCTGCGGCGCCCTCGGCGTCTGTCCTGGGCGAAGCCGAGAAGCGTCGCATATTTCTCCGCCAACGCCACCCGCGAACCGCTACAGCGTTTGACGCTACAACCTTGAGGAAATACGCTGCGCGTAATGACGACTGTACAACCGCCGATTAATCTGGAGAATTGGATCGAAGAGAACCGGGAAAAGTTCAAGCCGCCGGTGAGCAATCGCTATCTATATGACGGGCGCGACTTTTTCGTGATGGTGATTAAAGGGCCCAATGCGCGGAACGATTTTCATCTGGTCGATTCAGAGGAGTATTTTTACCAGCTGAAGGGCAATATCAAAGTGCGCATCCGCGAAGGCGAGCGGATGGTCGATCACATTGTGCGCGAAGGTGAAACGTTTTTCATCCCTCCAAATGTTCCCCATTCGCCGCAGCGCCCGCCCGATACAGTTGGGGTCGTCGTTGAGCGTCGCCGCCCACCCGGAGAAAAGGAACACGTCATTTTCTACTGCGAAAATTGCGGAGCGTTAGTGGAAGATATTCACTTCGATTGTGCAGATATTGTCGAGCATTTCAGCCAGGCGATGGTCGATTTCTGGAACGACGATGTGCGGCGCACATGCAAGAAGTGTGGAGCGAAAGTCGAGAAACCGCAGCCGATGAAGGCACTGTAGGGCGTTTCTGTCAAACGCCGGTTTCAAGGGACGGCGTCTGATACAAACGCCCTACAATTTTCATGAAGATCGACCTGCACACGCACATTCTCCCACACGACTGGCCCGATCTCGACACAAAATACGGCTACAGCGGATTTGTTAGGCTTGATCACCACAAACCGTGCTGCGCGCGAATGATGATCGGTGACCGCGTCTTTCGCGATATCACCGATAACGTTTGGGATCCGAAGCTTCGAATCGAAGAGTGCGATCGCGCGGGTGTCTCGATGCAGGTGCTTTCGACTGTCCCAGTGATGTTCAGTTATTGGGCAAAACCATCCGATGCGCTGGATCTTTCGCGCCGATTAAACGATCACATCGCCGAGGTCGTCCGCGATTACCCAAAGAGATTCGCTGGCTTGGGTACGATTCCAATGCAAGACCCGGATTTGGCAGCAGGCGAGTTGGAGCGATGTGTTCGCGAATTGGGCCTCCGCGGAGCGCAGATCGGGACGCATGTGGATGCAAACTCGCATTCCGGACGCATCGACCCGTTAAATCTCGACAATGCATCTCTTCAGCCGGTCTGGAGCGCGGCCGAACAACTCAATGCAGCGATCTTCGTTCATCCCTGGGACATGCTTGGCAAAGAGCGAATGCCGAAATACTGGCTACCCTGGCTCGTTGGCATGCCGGCTGAGACGTCGCTGGCGATCTGCTCGATGATCTTTGGGGGCGTATTCGAACGTTTCCCCAAGCTCCGCGTCGCTTTTGCCCACGGTGGCGGCGCATTCCCGTTTACGATTGGCCGAGTCGAGCACGCATTCCAAGTTCGTCCCGACTTGGTCGCGACGGAGAGCAAGACAAATCCCAGAAGGTATCTTGATGGTCGCGGCGTAACTCCTGCGCGCTTCTACGTTGATTCGCTCGTTCACGACCTGGATGCACTGCGGATGCTGGTCAAGCTATTTGGCGCACAGCGCGTAGCATTCGGATCGGACTACCCGTTCCCGCTCGGTGAAGCGCAGCCCGGGAAACTTATTGAAGCGATGAAGGAACTTTCTATGAAGGAAAGGGCGCAAATCCTCTCTGGAACTGCGAGCGAATTCCTTGGCCTCTGATTTGGGCATCCCGCATTCGCTACTTGCCATGTCGAGCGGGGTCGAGACATCTCTTGTTATTTTCTCCGTTCGACATTGGGCGTTGGGCGCTCAGCGTTAGATGTTTTTTTTGGCCTCGCGGTGTTAC
>QHNF01000205.1 GCA_003218345.1 Verrucomicrobiota bacterium
CGGCTGTAGCCGCCGCCCCTGTAGGCGGCGCGAGGTGGGCTGTTTGCTTTCTGCTTGGCGCCGCGGCTTCGCAGAGCGAAGCGACTACAGTTCGAATAATCCACATGCGATGATAGTCTCACCCATGATGGGTGGGAGGCTCTGGAAAATAGGCGACCGTGTTTTCGATCTCTCCCGGCAGGGGCTGATCATGGGTGTCTTGAATGTCACCCCGGATTCATTCTCCGATGGTGGGAAATTTTTCGCAGCGGAAAAGGCGGTTGAGCACGGCCTGAGAATGGCTACAGAAGGCGCGCAAATTATTGATGTTGGTGGCGAATCGACACGACCTGGCGCCGAATCCGTCACGGCAGGGGAAGAACTGCGCCGCGTAATTCCGGTGATCGAACGATTGCGTGCAAAAATCGACATCGTCATTTCCGTCGACACTTCGAAAGCCCTGGTTGCCCGCGCGGCGATTCAGGCAGGCGCTTCGATTGTAAACGATGTCACCGGAGGACGAGGCGACCAGGGAATGATGCCGCTCGTCGCCGAAACCAACTCGGCTTTCATCGTCATGCATATGCTAGGAACTCCGCGGACGATGCAGATCGAACCGCGATATGCTGACGTTGTCTCAGAGATCGCTGATTTTTTTCGACAACAGTATGCCCGCGCCATAGAGTCCGGTATTGACTCCATGGCGATTGCGTTTGATCCGGGAATTGGTTTCGGGAAAACGCTTGAGCACAATCTCGAGTTGCTCGCGCAGCTTGACCGGCTCCGCGCGCATGATCGCCCCCTTGTAGTTGGCGTTTCTCGCAAATCTTTTCTGGCGAAACTGATCGATTCGCCGGAGATCAGCGATCGGCGCGCGCCTGCGGTGGCGTTAACTTCGCTCTTGCGCGCGCGCGGCGCAGATGTGTTGCGCGTTCATGATGTTAAAGAAAATGCAAATGCCCTACGGCTAACGGAAGCAATTCTTCAAAAAACGAAATGATCGACCAACTCATTCATCTCTGGATCAGAGGATGGCGCAGCGCCTTTGAAATCATTTTGCTCAGCGTGGCGATCTACTACGGCTATCTCTATTTCCGCGGAACGCGCGGCGCGAAAGTCTTGACAGGGCTAGCTATCGTTTTTTTGACGCTGACGTTAATCTCGACGCTCCTCAATCTGGTCGTGATTGGCTGGATCGTGCGAAGCTTCTCGGTTTTCCTCGCAGTCGCATTGGTGGTGATTTTTCAGCCGGAGCTGCGGCGCGGGTTGGCCGCGCTTGGCGGACATCCCATTTTTTCCCTGACCAGCGAAAAACGAGAGACGGTCCACGATCTGGCCGAGGCGGTGACGCAACTTGCAAACAAACAGTTCGGCGCACTGATTGCAATCGAGCGTGACACGTCGATTCGCGTTTATGAAGAGACAGGCGTAACAATCGACGGCGATTTTTCTGTCGAGCTCATCCTGACCATCTTTCATCCAAAGGCCGCTCTGCACGATGGCGGAGTGATCATTCGCAACGGACGAATTGCAGCCGCAGCCTGCATTTTTCCCGTTAGTCAGCGCGAAACGTTGGACCGCAGCCTGGGTTTACGTCATCGCGCGGGCCTCGGGATCACCGAGGAATCGGACGCCGTGGCGGTGGTCGTATCCGAAGAGACGGGCGGCATTTCCATTTGTCATCGGCGGCGAATTGAGCGCAATTTCACTCCGGAGACGTTTCGTCAACGGATCGCTGAAATTTTATTGCACAGCAATTATGAAGAGACTGATTCTGAAAAACTGGCGCGCGAAGTTGATCTCGCTCCTGCTCGCGACAACGCTTTGGTACCTGATCAAAAAGAACGTAGCGACGACGCCCTCGCCGTCTGAAAGGCAGTCACCCGCGCCAAGTACGGAAACGCGCTGAGGGCGCGATCAGCGCAAGAAACGGGACAGATTTTCTTCTTCCCAGCGACGCGCGCGCCGGTAGCTCGGAAATTCACGCTCGCGGCGATTGAATTCTTCCGTGTGAACTCGTCGGCGACTCCGCGACAGTGTTTCATCGGGCACTACAGAATGCAGCATCTCGTGATAGAGCACGTAACGTAAAAACCAGAGCGGCACGAAGGGCTGATCGAGCGCCGGATTGATTCGAATAATGCGATCTTCCTCCTGGATTGTGCCAAAAACGAAATATTCTCTTGGGCGATGTTTTCGCCGGCGTCCCCATATGACGTTGTAATGGCGAAGACGCCCGTGGAAATATCGTTGGTTCAAGTCATCAAAGATCGGGCGTAGATCGAAATGCGTTCCCTCGTGACGCAGATCCAACTGCCCTTGCATCGGCAGTTTTGGGTGTGCGAGTTTCCGTTTTGTCTTTTTCTTCTTGGCCATCCGCCTCCCCCGAAAACGAACAAATTGAAGATTACCTTAGTGGCCTTCAAATCCGGTGACAAGTAAAGCGGCAATATTTGCTAGAAAAATTCTCAAGTACTTGAACGCTAATGGATTATGCCAGCTTATTTCAAGATGTAGCGGCAAAGCAATGTAATCGCCACATAGTCTGACACTTAGTAGGAAAATCTATCAGCTTCTTGGCGATTACCCTCCGCCCTTTGCTGCGGTTCAACTGGCCGGCATAACTTTTCAAGTTGTGGTTCAAAGTGGTGCTATTTGAAAACTTGCATCGCAATTTTTGCGAAGATCCCAATGCGCGTATAATTCTGCTCACCGTGTACGCGGTGCGCTGGATATGTAAGCGAGAGCAAATCGCATGACGCCTTTTCTCCGAAAATTGCTTGGCCAAAACTGGCTTCTGCTAGTGACGATGCTGGGGCTCGCCATGTTTGGGGTGGTAGCAATCTATAGCGCGACTTCCTCGCGGGCGGATCCGTACGCAGCGGATTTCTGGCGAAAGCAGGCGAATTGGGTAGCCGTCGGCGTATTCGCATTTATGGCGACGAGTCTGATCGATTACCGCTGGATCCGATGGGGCGCGTTGCCGATGTATCTGGCAGGAATCGTCTTTCTGATCCTGACGAAGTTTATGGGCACGAAAGTTTATGGGGCGCGCAGTTGGCTGCATTTGGGGCCGCTAAATTTCCAACCCGCCCAGCTTGCAGTTGTCGCCGGGATCATGGTTTTAGCACTTTTCTTGACTCAATTTCGCGAGATGCATCCGATGCTGCGATTGCTGCTCTGTGGAGCCATCGCAGCGGCGCCTTGCCTGCTCATTCTGATGCAACCGGATCTGGGTGAGGTGATCATTTGGGTGCCGGTGCTGCTGGCGCTGTTGTTCGTCAGCGGTCTTCCGCTGCGCTATCTGATTTGCATCATTCTCATCGGGATCGCCTTTATTCCGATCGCGATCAATTTCGGTCTGAAACCATATCAGCAACAACGGATCACCGCCTTTACGCATCCCGATATAGACAAACAGGGGTCCGCGTGGGCGATTAATCAATCTCTCATTGCTATTGGCTCAGGCGGTTGGTCTGGAAAGGGATTCAAAGCGCCGAACACGCAGATCGAGCTCGGCTTTTTGCCCGCGACGGCCGTGCACAACGACTACATTTTTTCCGCGATTGGAGAGCAATGGGGATTTATTGGCGGAATGTTTCTTATCGGCGGGTTCGCCTTGCTCCTGCTGACGTGTCTCTTTGTCGCTTTTTTTTCCGGCGATCAATTGGGCCTGCTGCTGGTTATCGGGATCACGGCCCTCATCTTTACGCACATTTTCCAAAACATGGGGATGACCATCGCGCTGTTGCCAATCACAGGCGTGCCCTTGCCATTGATCAGTTATAGCGGCTCCTTTGTGCTTATGATCATGTTTGCGCTCGGCCTCGTGAACAGCGTTTGGATCCACCGAAAAATTCCCGCGTAGGAACTTGTAGCGTGTATGGGAAGCTGACAGCTTCCCCTACGGGTAATCTAAACTAGCACGCGCGACACATGGAAACCGATTACAAGATTAAGCTGGAGATTTTCGAAGGGCCGCTCGATCTGCTGCTTTATCTAGTCAAACAGGACGAGATCGATATCTATGACATTTCGATTGAACGCATCACTCGCCAATACCTTGAGTATCTTCAAGCGTTCAAGGAGCTGAATATCGAGCTTGCCGGCGAATTTATCGTGATGGCGGCGAACCTGATTTACCTTAAGAGTCGCAGCCTCCTGCCGCTTGATCAGCAGCCGCCAGAAGAAGACGCGGGCGAAGATGACCCGCGCTGGGATTTAATCCGGCAACTGGTTGAGTACAAAAAGTTTAAGGAAGCGGCAGCCCAACTCCATCTGCGCCAACTGGAACAAGAGCGGATTTTCGCGCGGGAAGGCGACTCATCCTCGGCCCTCCGCGAACCACTGCGCCTGGGGGAAGTTGGGATTTTTCAGCTAATCAATGCATTTCAAACGGTGA
Source organism: Verrucomicrobiota bacterium (assembly GCA_003218345.1). Classification (GTDB taxonomy): domain Bacteria; phylum Verrucomicrobiota; class Verrucomicrobiia; order Chthoniobacterales; family UBA10450; genus Udaeobacter. The sequence goes on from QHNF01000205.1 coordinate 4,382, forward strand.
TCAAACGGGTCGAAGCACGACAGGATGTACAGGAAATTTTCGCCGAGCGTTTTAGTGTTTCGGAGAAGATCGATATCATTTTGCAACGAGTCGCAACTGGCATTCGGCTCCGTTTTTCCGATTTGTTTGGAGACGTTACGTCGCGCGTGGAAGTCGTGGTTACCTTTCTCGCGCTTCTGGAACTGATTCGTCTCAAACAAGTCCGCGCTATCCAGAAAAACGTCTTTGAAGAAATTGAAATCGCGGCCGCGGCAGCGTGAGCATCAAGAGCCATGCCGCGAATCTTGATCGCCGGGTGCGGTTATGTTGGACACGCGACCGCAGATTTGTTCCATGCCGCGGGTTGGGCGGTGGAAGGCTGGACTCGTTCTGCGACATCCGCGGCGAGGCTATCGACCAAGCCGTATCGTGTGTGCCGAGTCGATATCTCAGAACAGACTCAGGTCCTTGCGCACACTCCCGCGGACGCGGGATTTGATGCTGTCATTCACTGCGCTAGTTCGCGAGGCGGCGGAGTCGAGTCCTACCGACAAATCTATCTGCATGGCGCTCGCAATTTGCTCGATCGTATCGTTGGAAAAAACATGCTCTTTACGAGCAGCACCAGCGTTTATGCGCAGCGTGATGGCTCGTGGGTTACCGAAGAGAGCGAGACTGAGCCCCCACGCGAGACGGGTCGAATCCTTCTTGAAACGGAAAAGATGATGCTCGACCGGGGCGGTATGGTCGCGCGGCTCGCCGGAATCTACGGACCGGGACGGTCGGGCCTGTTGACGAAATTTCTAGCGGGAACAGCGATCATTGATCCGGAAAACGATCGCTTCGTTAACCAAGTGCACCGGGATGATATTGCGGCCGCACTTTTCCTTTTGTTGAGTGGAGAAGCACGGGACGCTCAAATTTACAATGTGGTTGACGATCAACCGATTCTGCAAAGCGAATGCTACCGCTGGCTCGCGCAGAGGCTGAATCGCCTTGCGCCGCCGATTGGAAAATCAAATCGACAACGTAAGCGCGGGGACAGCAACAAGCGTGTGAGTAATGCAAAACTGCGTCGCCTGGGTTGGGTTCCGCGATATGCCACATTCGCCGAAGGAATGGAGAAAAATGTCTTGCCAAGCTTTGTGTACAGGAGCTGACAGCTTCCCTACAGGATGCGAACACCTAACTCACATGCGCAGCTTCCGCGGTGGCGAGACTTGTGGCGCGATAATCTTCGCGTCGCTCGCCGAAAAGCTGCCGTATCACTTCTTCCACTGGCACTTCCTGGACGTTGATATCGCTGACATCGCAAGCTTCCAGTAATCGCCGGCAGGTTTCCGTGACTTTTGCGCGCGAAACTTTTAGCTGCACCGAAACAGGCGTTTGTTCAGTCACTTCACCGAAAGCAGAAAGATCTCGCATCGCCTCTTTTTCAAAAGTAAGACTCAGAATTTTGTAGCCGGAAAAGCGATCGACGATCTGTGCCAGCGGGCCGTCAAAGAAGATTTTGCCATGATCGATTACAAGAACGCGATGACACAGCTCCTGGATATCCTGCATGTAGTGGCTGGTTAGCAGTGTTACGATCTGATGTTCCTGGTTGTAGATACGCAGAAACTCGCGGACCCGTTTTTGACTCACTACGTCCAGCCCGATGGTCGGTTCGTCGAGAAAGAGTACCCGCGGCTCATGAATAAGCGCGGAAATCAGCTCCATCTTCATCCGTTCGCCTAACGAGAGTTCACGGACCATCACATTCATTTTGTCCTGCACTTCCAAAAGCTCCGACAATCCGTCCACCACTTTTTTGAACCGCGCGCGGTCGATGCCATAAATGGCACGATTGAGTTCGAGTGACTCTTGCGCAGGCAGATCCCACCAGAGCGCATTCTTTTGTCCCATCAATAGGCTAAATTGCCGTTTCATTTCATTGCGTCGTTCCCACGGAACGAAGTCGAGCACGCGCGCCTCACCCGACGTCGGGTTCAGCAGGCCAGAAAGCATCTTGAGTACGGTGGTTTTGCCCGCGCCGTTCGGGCCGAGAAAGCCAACGAACTCGCCTTCCTCGATGCTAAAGGAAACGTGGTCGGCCGCACGCGTCTCATCGTAACGCCGGCTTACCAAGCCTTTAATTGATCCCCAGAGGCCGCGCTCCTTCCGGTACGTGCGATAAATCTTGGTCAGGCCCGAAGCTTTGATCATTGGCATAAAGTGAGATGAATAACGGCGTGCAGTACGAAATTACTCCGCGATCTGTCCGAGCGCCATCAGCAGACGGCGAGCGTGCGCGCGCAAGATTTTTTCAGTCGCGTCGCCAAAATTCATTCATTTTGCGCCAGACGACATCTTCGTTGTTCCGACGGTCAATGAGAGCATCCACTTTTCGATTTTCGGCGTAGCGAAACAAGATGCGACCTTCGACGCCTTTACGGAAAAAGATCTCGCACCCTTCAGGCAGAAGTTGCTCACGCTTGCCATTGTGCTCCACGTGTAAGTTTCCAGCTTCGATAAAAACCCTCCTGGTTTCGCCGGGCGCCAACTCATAGTCTCCGGTGAAATCGACGAGTTTTTTCGGGTCGATCTTGCCCGCAGCGGGATCTTCGTAGTAGCGCATTGCCTGACTGGACACGATTTGCCAGATGCCATTGCGCCGCAGCCACGTGTCAGTGGCGTGATAACGAGCGGAGAGTTTCTGGCCGAAAATGGTTTCCGCTTCCTCGAGATCGTAACTCAGGATGGCTGTGTCGCCGTGAATGATGCTCTGGGCCCTGGCGATCTTGATCGTGCCGGAATAACCTTTCGGCAGCGGCGCAATATCGGCGATCAGCTGCGCTTTGTTTAAATTGCGCCCTTTCTCGTAGGCGAAGATACAATCGTCAGCGAAATATTTTTTCCACGGCTCCTTATTGCCTGGCACTACCGCATCAAAAAGTTCCTGAGTGCGGCGAACGAGTTCCTCCTGCGTCATCGCCACCGGGTCTGCGCAACTTGATTGCAGTGGAGCCAAGATTCATGCTTCATAACTTGTCCACTTGGCTTGCCAACGACCATCAGAAATGTCTTTGAGCGTGTAAAGCTGGCTGGTTCCTGTTAGCGCAAAACAAGGTGGAGTGCTTGCGTGGGCGAGTTGCGCCTATCCGAAAAGTTTATCGACCTCGTTGTGCGTTCCAATCTAAATCCAAACCACTATCTCGGCCGATCATTCGCCGTCTGCTCTACATTGTTCGCTGATCCGCACAGACCAAAGGTCTTCGTAACCGGCTAACTTTTTGAATCGTAAAGAAGGATGATCAGGATCATCTGCGAACATGCGATATGCTCATCTTGCAGCTTCTCGCGTTCGCGGATCGCGCGAATTCCGTTACAGCGGAGTGTTTTTTAGCAGGCAGCGCCTCGCAAATGTCAATAATTTCTTTTGTTTCAGTACTCACCGCTTTGAACAATCATCCAAACATCGAAGCAAATGCGCAACCGTTTCCTCAGTTTCGTCGCCCATGTTAGAGAGACGAAAGGTTTTGCCTCGGATTTTGCCATAGCCGGGATCGATCACAAGATGATGCTTGTTGCGAAGTTTCCTCGCGAACTCCAGAACGTCGATCTCCCTATTGTTTTTGACGCAGGTGAGCGTTTTTGAGCGGAATCCTTCTTCCGCGAAGAATTCGAAACCAGTGCGGCGGACCCAATCGTGTACCAATGCGTTGGTGCGCGCGTGGCGAGCGAAGCGTGCTTCCAAGCCTTCTTCGAAAATTTCGTTCAGCTTTGATTGCAACCCGTGAATGTGCGCGATGCTGGGCGTGCTTGGGGTCATCCATTGTGCCTGCTGCTTCTTGAACTCCAGGAAATCAAAATAAAACCCGCGGTTGGGAATTTTTTCCGCGCGCGCAAACGCCTTCTCCGAAACGGAGAACAATGAAAAACCTGGCGGGAGCGCGAGCGCTTTTTGCGCGCCTGTGAGCATTACGTCGATACCGAGAGAGTCCATATCGATTTTCACGCCGGAAAAAGATGAAACCGTATCGACGATGAGCGCCACATCAGGATACTTGGCGAGAATGCAGCAGATTTCTGGGAGCGGATTCATCACGCCCGTTGAAGTCTCGTTGTGGACCAGGGTGACGGTGTCGAATTTTCCAGTGGCCAACTGTCTATCCACAGTTTTGTGATCGATATGTTTTCCCCATTCGACTTGGAGCGGCTCGGCCGTTTTTCCGCAGCGCTTTGCAACGTCGAACCAGTTGTCCGAGAACGCGCCGCACATGCAGCAAAGCACCTCACGATCGACCAGGTTCCTGATTGAAGCCTCCATTACGCCCCACGCCGACGAGGTCGAAAGAAACACTGGCTGCTTTGTTCCGAATAGTCTCTGGAGCCCTGGATATATCGCGCGGTATAGATCCTTAAAACCTTCGCCGCGATGCCCAATCATCGGCTGCGAAAACGCTGCCCAAGTTTTTTCTGATACTTCAACGGGACCTGGAGTGAAAAGCTTGTCGTGTGGAATCACGGTAAACGCTCAACGCTCAACGC
>QHNF01000206.1 GCA_003218345.1 Verrucomicrobiota bacterium
CAATGCGCGAATGTACGCGGCGATCGCCCAACGATCCTGCGGTTCGACCTGGATTGCATACGAAGCCATCGCGCCATAACCGTTGGTGATCACATAAAAAAAATGGCCGAGCGGCGCGTTCCGCAACCGATCGAGATGATAAGAAGGCGGCGCCGGAAATCCGCGTTGAACGACCATTCCCCGGCCATCGCCCACAGGGCCATGGCATTCCGCACAGAATGCGTCGTAGCGTTCCCGCCCACGTGCAAGCAACTGCGGAGTTAGGTTCATCGGTAATTGGGTGACATAAACGCCATTCGTTAGGCCAGTATATAAGGCTTGATCCTGACGGACTTCGCCGCGAGGAACTGTATTCGGCGGAAGCGGACGCGCGTTCGCCCCGTCCTTAAAGAAGCTGCTTTCTGAAAATGTTTTCGCCTTTGGTTGATTCATCATATCGCGCCGACACGCGGTGGTGAGCATAACGAATACGAAAAGTCTGATTAACACCGAGGTTTTGGCCCGGTGAAGGATACGTCGAACGAGCCGAACCGTTTTAACGGTTTGTTCTCGATCGGCAACCCGTTGAAACGGCTCCAGCTCATTGTTCCTACACATGCACCGGGCTAAAGCCTCGGTGTTAATCAGAGTCACTTTGGGACCTCGGCGACGTGGAGCGGATTAAGGCTTCGCAAAAATTCGCGCGTCTTTTTCGCATCGAAGATTGGGTCATGCGATTCGATACACAGAAAGAAGCGATCTTGTGAGGCGCGCTCGAATTCCGGCAGATTGAACAGCGGATGATATGGCCGCGGTAAACCGCTCAGAGCGAGTGATCCAAAAAACGCGGTCAAGCCCGCGCAGAGGACAGTCAGCTCGAATGTGATCGGGACGAATGAAGGCCAGCTGTGCATCGGGCGACCGCCAATATTAATGGGATAACTGATCAGGTTCGCGTACCACTGCATGTAGTACGCGCCCACGCCTCCGATGATTCCCCCGATCAAAACCAGCAACGGAAGTCGAGTCCGTTTCCCAAGCGCTTCAGGCAATCCTTCCACTGGAAACGGGGCGAAACCATCCATCCTGCGATAGCCTTGCATATGTGCCTTTTCCGCCGCGCGCAGCAGTTCGTCGTCCGTTTCAAACTCCGCTGCCAGACCAAAAAGATTTTCCGTGTTCACGTAGTCGTTGCCTTTTGCGGTTCCGCCACTAATTCGCGCGATTCCGAGATGGAGATCATCGGTAGAAAACGGATGAACAAGAATAACAGAGTCAGAAACAATCCGACGCTGCCAAAGAGCGTCGCCCAATCCCAGATCGTCGGGAAAAACATGCCCCAGGCAGATGGCACGAAATCGCGATGCAAACTCGTGATGACGATGACAAATCGTTCGAGCCACATCCCGAGATTGATGGACAGCGCAACGATAAAGAGAGCAATCGTATTGCGCCGAATCCGCGCCGACCAAAGCGCTTGCGGCACCAGTACATTGAAGAACATCAGCGCCCAGAAAACCCAGCCATACGGCCCAAACGCGCGATTGGTCATCATGTACTCGTCGAAAATGTCGCCGCTGTACCACGACATGAAGGCCTCGATGAAATAGCCGTAGGCGACGATCAACCCGGTCGCCAGCATCACGTTGGCCATGTTGTTGAGGTGGCGCAACGTAATGAGGTTCTCGAGATGATAAATTTTTCGCACGGGAATAACGATCGTCAGCACCATGGCAAAACCGGAATAAATTGCGCCCGCCACGAAATAGGGTGGAAACATGGTCGAATGCCATCCCGGTAACTGCGCGACCGCGAAATCTAGGCTCACCACGCTGTGCACGGAAAGAACAAGCGGCGTGGCCAGTCCAGCCAGAAGCAAATATGCCATCTGATGGCGCTGCCAGTGCGCGGCGGAATTGCGCCAGCCTAGGGCGAGCACGCCGTAGAATTTCTTCTGCCAGTTTTTTCCCGCGCGATCACGCATCGTTGACAGGTCCGGAAGCAAACCAAGAAACCAAAACAGCAGCGAAACTGTGAAATAAGTTCCCACCGCGAAAACATCCCAAACCAACGGGCTGCGAAACTGTGGCCACATGCCCATCGTGTCTGGATACGGCAGGATCCAATAAAACACCCATGGGCGTCCGAGGTGCAGCAGCGGAAATAGGCCGGCACACGCGATCGCAAACAACGTCATCGCTTCAGAAAAGCGATTGATCGCCGAGCGCCAGGGCTGAAACAGCAGGAGCAAGATCGCAGAGATGAACGTGCCGGCATGAGCGATCCCAATCCACCAAACGAAATTCACAATCGCAAATCCCCACGCGACCGGAATGTTGATTCCCCAAATGCCGACACCACGAATGAGGAGCCAAGAAACCGCCAGGAAAAACATCATCAGCAGAGCGAACGCGAAAATGAAACCGATCCACCACGCCCGCGGTTGCCGATCCTGCAAGACGATTGAGCCGATGGTTTCGTTGACGCTTTCGAAAGTCTGTTTGCCAGCGAGGAGATTCGCGGGATAGCCGAGCGGCGATGTGGGCTGTGAGAAGTGAGAAGTGAGAGGTGATTGGTCAGGCGCGTTCATACGTTACCTCTCACATCTCAAGTCTCACTCCTTACAAGCATCGCGTTCGGATTGCGCAGTTTAGCGAGATACGTCGTGCGCGGTCGCGTGTTCAGCTCGGCCAGCATGCTGTAATTCAAAGGCGAACGTTTCAGCCTCGATACACGGCTGTCTCGATCGTGAATATTTCCAAATACGATCGCCTGGGTTGGACAAACCTGCGCACACGCCGGCACAATTTCGCCATCGCGAATCGGGCGGTTCTCCAGCTCGGCATCAATTCGCGCGGCATTGATTCGTTGAATGCAATAAGTGCATTTCTCCATCACGCCGCGCGAGCGCACGGTCACCTCGGGATTCTTCACCAGCTTCTCCGTCGCGCTTAAGCCGGCGTTCAATTCGAGAAAATTGAAACGGCGCACTTTGTAAGGGCAGTTGTTCGAGCAATAGCGCGTGCCAATACAGCGATTGTAAACCTGCAGATTCAATCCCTCGTCATCGTGCACCGTAGCGCCGACGGGACAGACCAGCTCGCAGGGCGCGTGCTCGCAATGCATACACGGGACCGGTTGATGATCGAACTGGGGATTACCCATCTCGCCGGATTGATAAGTATCCACGCGAATCCAGTGCATCTCGCGTCCGCGCGCGACCTGATCTTTTCCGACGACGGGAATATTGTTCTCGGCCTGACAGGCAATGGTGCACGCGCTGCAGCCGATGCACGCGTTAAGATCGACAACCATTCCCCAGGCGTAACCGCGATTTTCAAACTCCTCTGGATCGTAAAGCGTCTCGTCGCGCTCGGGTTCTTCGTAGGATTTTGCGATTCGCTTCGGATCGGCAATAAATTCTGCAACTGTCCCGGTTCGGAGGAAATTGCGGCCTTCCATCGTGTGATGTTGCTGTCTGGTGGCGAACAAATGTTTCTCACCCGTTTTGCGCATCATCAGGTCATCGCCAAACCAAAGCGCATCCGATGTGCGTAACGTGTAGGCATTGAAACCGACGCCTTTACCGACGCGCCCGACTTCGGTCCCACCGTAACCGAGATGAAGCGTAACAGAATTTTGTGCTTGTCCCGGTTGGATCCAAATCGGCGCGAGAAGTTTGCGCCCTCGAAACGCCAGCTCGACAATGTCGCCGTTCTCAATCTCTTCGCGCTTTGCCAACTCCGGACTAACGAGGGCCGCGTTCTCCCATGTTAATTTCGTAAATGGCCGCGGAAGTTCTTGCAACCAGCCATTGTTTGTGTAACGGCCGTCCAACACGCTCGGATCGGGCCGAAAAAGAATCTCGAGGGAATTTTCGGTTTTTGATCCGCTCGAGGGGGATCGATCTTCGATTGGTGGCGGATTGCTAATTTCAGGTGAGGTGACTCCTGCTCGATTTTCGGCAAACGCACCATCGCTCAGCGCGCGGCGCCAGTCATTTTCGAATTGGGGAGTTGGATTCTGCGAACGCCAGTGTTCGCGCACAATATCGTAAGCAGACCGGACTGGTCGCTCGAGCAGTGCGCCCACCAGTTCGTGCGCAGAGACGCTCCCATAGAGCGATTCAATTAATGGCTGGACGATGGAAATCGAGCCATCGAACGCGCATGCGTCGCTCCACGTTTCAAGAAAATGCGCGGCAGGAATCAGCCAATGGCAACGGCGAGACGTTTCATTTCCGTACAGCGTATGATGCACGCTCATTTTCACTTTCCCCATCGCACTCGCGAAATCAAAATCAGCCGGCGCGTTGTAGATTGGATTGCCCCCGAGAATGATGAGCAGCTCGACTGCGCCCCGGTTCATTTCCTCGAACAGTTGCCGCAGTTCGTCGATTTGATTGATCGGTTCGAGCGCGAGCAGTGGTTTCGAGGGGGAGCAGCGGTCTGCGCGAGGCGATGATCTCGTTTCCGAGGTGACTGTTGATCCCTGCCATAAGCTCGTGGACTTCCCGCGTTTGGCCTTCACCCGCAAGTACAATGCTCGCTCCATGATTCGAGACGAGGTCATCGGATGCAGCCTGGATCCAGGCTTGGTAACGCGCTGCCTCTTTAGGCAGGTCGCTGGTGCGCGGCCGCGATCCTATCCGCACCGCAATGGCTTCGGCGATTGCGCGGATGTCGCGCGCTGCCGCAGCAATTCTGTGATCGGCATTTGACCCAGTAATGGTCGGAGTCGGTTCGGCGACATAAAGGCGATTCAGTGTCGCATTCGCCGGATCGATCACTCGTCTGCTTGCGGAAAAATCGCGCGCATATCGAAGCGCGGCCGGATGCATAAACAAAAAGTCTGAATCAAGAGCTACGATTAGTTTGGCTT
>QHNF01000191.1 GCA_003218345.1 Verrucomicrobiota bacterium
GATCCGGTCGAGACGCTGGCAGCTGCGCAAATTCTGGTGAAAGAGGGATTCACTGTTCTTCCCTACATCAATGCCGATCCGGTTCTGGCGAAACGGTTGCAGGATGTTGGCACTGCCACGGTGATGCCGCTGGGTTCACCAATCGGCAGCAATCGCGGCATCGAGGCGCGTCCGCAAATCGAGATCATTATCGAACAGGCCACCGTGCCGGTGGTGGTGGATGCCGGCTTGGGCGCGCCAAGTCACGCTGCGGAAGCGATGGAAATGGGCGCCGATGCCGTTCTGGTGAACACCGCAATCGCTATCGCTTCCGATCCGGTTCGCATGGCAAAAGCGTTTAGAAAAGCAATCGAAGCCGGACGCGAAGCGCGCGAAATCGGATTAGGCGAAACGTTAGATGTGGCGGCGGCAACGAGTCCGTTGACCGGATTTCTGACTGGAAGATAACCATGGCTGGCTGTCTCGGCAGGCAGGCTTCCTAGCCTGTCGGGAAGCGGATTCCATATGCCACGGGCCCCTTTCCGACCCTACAACGTCGTCTCGCTTACGAATGCTTCTCGATGCTTGATGCCGCGTTTGGTCTCCTTTTGCAGTCGTTTCAGGCGACTCGACAACGCAGCTTTTGCCGCCGAATTCATGCGATCGATAAATAGAATTCCATTAAGATGATCGTCTTCATGCTGAATCGCTCGCGCGAGAAATCCGCTGGCTTCGATTTCGATGATACCGCCTTCCAAAGTCTGTGCGCGCGCCCTCACCGACTTCGCCCGTTCAATTTCGCCGGTAATTTCCGGAAAACTTAAGCAGCCTTCTGTTCCCACTTCGGTTTCATCGAGCAACTCGATCTCGGGATTGATCAATACCAGCGGCATCGCGCTCTTTGGATCGGCCTCTTTTCCATTCAGTTTCAGCGTGCTGGGCCGATCTTCGACTTGTGAGATGTCGAGCACGGTCAGCTGCAAAGCTTCACCGATCTGCTGCGCCGCGAGGCCAACGCCATTCGCTGCGTGCATTGTCTCGATCATGTCTGCGATCAGTTCGCGGATACGATCGTCAATTTCTTCGACCCGCGTTCCTTTCCCTCGCAGGACCGGGTCGCCGTACTGCAAGATCGGCAAGATCATTTCTCTTCCCGGGTGAAGGCCGGCAAATTTTTCACGCCCGCCAGCTTTAACGCGTCCATCACCTTGATGATCGTGCCGAAGGAAGCTTTTTTGTCCGCTTGCAGCGCGAGCGTGGACTTGCGGGCCTCCGGCAGGTCGCGCACCGCGCCCCCCAGATCGTCCACGCCTATGGCTCGCCCGTCCAGTTTGATTTCGTCATTTTGATCGACGCTTACGATCGCGTGTTCGAGTTCGGCCGGCAGCTTCTTTGCCGTTTTGGACTCCGGCAGATTAATCTGAACCTCTGGCTGGTCCTTCTTAAACGTCGTGGAAACCACAAAGAAGATGAGCAGGATGATCAGGATGTCGACCAACGAAACGATAATGATGGTGGGTGCTCTGCGTTTGCGGACTATAAAGTTCATAGAGTGAAATGCGCCGTGCGTTTCACACCACTGGCGTCGGCGTCGGCTCTGCTGCCAGCGGTGAAGATTTTGCCGGCATCAGTTCGCGGGAGGAGCGCCCATAGTAGCATTTGCTGATCAACTCAACGACAAGAGTTTCCATTTCTACCGACATCACTTCCACTTTCTTCGAGAAATAACTGAAGGCGATCAAAGTCGGCACCGCGATCGAAAGCCCGAACACGGTTGCATTCAACGCTTCGGAAATGCCGAGCGCGATTTGACGCGTATCCGACGCGCCCGAGCTCAAGCCAAGATGCGAAAAAACGTGCACGAGGCCGGAAACCGCACCGATCAAACCGAGCAGTGGCGCGATCCCGGTAATCACTTCGAGAACGATGAGCCCCTTCTCCAGGCGAACCATTTCGTGGCGGGCGCGCGTTTCCACTACTTCCACATTTTCCGAACGCGGTCCGCGCAAGTGCTGAAGCGCAACCCGCGCGATCCGTGCCAGCGATGATGGATCATGGTGCACAATGCGTGACAGCCGCTCCGGACTCTCACCGGGAACGAGCCGTTCGATTTCATTTTGGATCACGAGCGGCATCACATTTTTTTCTCGTAACGCAATGCCACGCAAAATGATCGTGGTCACCGAAACAATCGAGCATGCGAGCAGCGGCCACATAAAGAGCCCGCCCTTCGTGAAAAATCCGATCACGCTATTCACGGTGTCCGGAGTTTCGATAGTTATCGCGGCAACGATCATCGGTTCGGAAAAATCGTAAACGGAATGTCCATGTCCAATCCTTCGGGAGGCAGCGTCGCTGCCAAATCATCCGGCATCGGAGGCAATTGCGCTTCCTGAATCGATTGAATACAGACGTTTGCTAATGCCTCGTTTGCTGTGTTTTGGACGACCTTGAGATTCTTCACGCGTCCACTTCGGTCAACGACAAAGACGACGCGAGTGGTGCCGATGTTGATTAAGTCGATTTGCCGATCGACAAACGCGTACCAGCGGGAGCCAATCGCATCCAAAAGAAATTTCGTGTATCGGCCCAGGGGTGTGCCCAATGCGTTTACGGAAGCGACACCGTGGTTTGTGATCCGGCCCGATATATGTGTCCGCTCTTTAAGAGGCCGGTATGCAGATCGCGCTTGCGATGGTGCAACAGATGGCTCGACCGCCGGAGTCGGTCTTTGAGTTAACATCGCAAATTGCTCCGCTGCGGTAACTGGAGCTGGTTGCGGAGCAGGCTTCGCATTTTCTTGTGGCGCTGCGCTGGCCTGCGGTTGCGCCCCCTTCATTTCCAGCGAATGCGGATGTGTCTCTAAATCAACAAATGGTCGATCTTTACCTGTTAGCGATGGCAACGGCGCTTCGCCACTGGCGGGAAGTTCGCTCGCCGCGATCGAATTGGCGTTCGATTCAAATGTTTTTTCTTTCGGCGGCGCCGCCGACTTCTTTGATTCGTCGGTCTCGATAAAGGCGGAATTCTTTGGAGCCAGCGACGCCGATGAAAGATCGACAAACGTGAGTTCAACCGGCTTTTCCTCCATCGGAGCGGCCGCCGAGAAAACGCCGCCGACGGCAGCAAGCAAAAACGCGATGACGAGATGAATGAGAATCGCCGCAAGCAGCGCCCACAAAACCGTTCGACCGTCGTATTCACGATCAATCAGTCGGTCGCCCGGCTGGGCGAACATGATGTCAGCCGTCGTCATAAAGGCGGTCTGTTAATGGTAAAGAGATTCAGGCTCAGAGTTCCTCAGACAAGGCTTGCACATTATCTCAGCCCGCAGGCGCTGACAACTTCCGTGCCCGTGCGATCCCTTTTCTTACGTTTACTCGTGTTCTTATCCCTGCTCTCGTTCATCCTGGCATGATGAAATAAATACTGCTGGGCGTAACCGCCATGTTTTCCGAAATAGGTTTCACAGAATTCGCTCAGCCGCTGCGCCGTGATTTTTTTCTTCTGCGGAAAATATTGCTGTCACAAAACCCGCTCGATCCAGACATCGACCGGGAATGCGCTCAGCCGTTCGCAGGCAAAGAGCATTACACAATTAGCGACCTTCGCCCCCACGCCAGGCAGCGAACACAGCTTTTCTCGAAGAATGCCATTGGGAAGCAGGGACCATGCCTCCAGATCCGCTTCGCCTGAACTGACGAGCCGCGCAGTCGCGAGCAGGTTTTTGGCGCGATAACCAAGCGCGCATTCCCGTAATTCCTCCTCGGAAGCTCGGGCAATCCGCTGCGCCGACGGAAAGATGTAAACCACGTGGTTGTCGATCTTACACGACTCACCAAACCGGTTCCGGAGCGCCAGCGAAATTTGACGAATGTGCGCCATCTGTTTCATCGATGAACAGATGAATGTGGCCAGACATTCCCATTTCGGCTGCCGAATGATGCGCAAGCCGCGACAAAAGAGTCGCGCCGCGTTCATTACGGGATCGTCTGGAA
>QHNF01000192.1 GCA_003218345.1 Verrucomicrobiota bacterium
CCGCCGCTGCAGCGGGCAGGGGCGCTAGTCGATGTGATGGATGCGCTGCCAACTGCGCTGCGTGCTCGCGGACACGAGGTGAGCGTGACCCTGCCATGCTATCGTGAAATTCGAGAGAATCGCGCATTCAAGAAAAAGAACACCGGGATAGCTGTCGATGTGCTCGTGGGCAACAAGACGTATGTTGCTCAGTATCTTGAAGCGCGCAGTCCGGGCGGCGTACAGTTGTTTCTGGTTCGCTGCGATGAGTTTTTTGATCGCCTCGGAATCTATGGTGAGCGCGGCCAGCCCTACGAAGATAATGCCGCGCGTTTTATCTTTTTCTGCAAAGCGGCGCTGGAATTATCTCGGCGATTGACACCGCAAGTGCAGATTCTACACGTGCATGATTGGGCTGCAGCGTTGGTGCCGGCGTTTGTGTATGCGCAAGGACTGCCGTTCAAGACTGTGTTGACCATTCATCACTTGGCGGAACAAGGCAGTTTCTGGGGACTCGATTTCAGGTTCACAAATCTGCCGGAGCAGTTTTTCACTCTCAACGGGGTCGAGTTCTTTGGACGTCTGAATTTTCTCAAAGGCGGAATCCTGTTTGCCAACAAAATCACAACCGTAAGCGAATATTACCGGCGCGAAATCCAGACGCCATCCGGCGGCGGCGGCCTTGATGGGGTTTTGCGTGAAAATGCGGATCGCCTTAGCGCGATTTTGCATGGCGCAGATTACGCGCGCTGGAATCCGGCGTCGGATCGCCTGCTTCCAGCGCGTTATGACACGAAACGGCCTCGGGGGAAACAGGTTTGCCGCGAGGCGCTCCTAAAAGAAATGAAACTCGCGCTCGCCCCACGTGGTCCGGTCTTCGGCATGGTGACTCGCGTCGTTGAGGAAAAAGGTTTCGAAATTCTTGTGCCGCTCCTCGATCGACTTCTTTGGGATGATGTCCGTTTGATCATCCTTGGAGAAGGTGATCCCGCCTATGAAACGGCGCTCGCCGTCACAGCCAGAAAATTCCCAAACAGATTCGTGTATCAAAAAGACTACGACGAGAAACTAGCGCACTTGATTGAAGCAGGCATGGACATCAGCCTGATCCCATCCCGCTTCGAGCCAGCTGGTTTAAGCGCGATGTACAACCTGAAGTATGGCGCTCTACCGGTTGCGCGCGTGACCGGCGGAATTCAGGAGATCGTCGAGGATTACGATCCGACAGCGGATAGTGGCTACGGTTTTCTCTGCTATGAATATTCAGGCGAAGCCTTCTGGGATGCGATCAAACGCGCGCGGCAAATCTTTCGCGACCAGCGCCTCTGGATCAAGCTGATGAAACGTGCGATGGCGCGCAATTTTTCCTGGGACGCATCCGCACAGCGCTACGAAGCTTTATATGGCGAACTCGTTGGCGCGGCTGGCGAAGCAGCTGCGTAGTAACTAAGCGGCGTCGCGGCGTCGATCGAGCTTTCCGGTTGCCAAGCCAGCCCACCTGTGGAACTTTGGGCCGCTTTTTCTCCATAAACTCATGGCTTACGCAATTATCAAGACTGGCGGCAGGCAGTTTCGGGTCGCGGAAGGCGACACGATCGATGTCGATCTTCTCGATATCGATGCGGGCAAGACCGCGACGTTCGGTGACGTACTGATGTTTGCCGACGGAGAAAATGTGACGCATGGGAACCCGCTCATCTCCGGAGCAAAGGTGACTGCTGAAGTTGTCGAACAGCGCAAGGACAAGAAGGTCATCGCGTTTAAGTTTAAGCGGCGCAAAGGGTATCACCGCACGGTTGGGCATCGGCGCAAATTGACGCGCGTGAAAATCAAGACCATCACTGTTGGAGCGAAAAAGGCAGCGGCGAAGAAGAGCGATGAATAAAACGCGCGCCGCGGCCCTATTAACTATCAACTCTCAACCAACGACTTTCTTTAATGGCTCATAAAAAAGGACAAGGCAGCGTTAAGAATGGCCGCGACAGCGTCAGCAAGCGGCTGGGTGTAAAAAAATTCGGCAGTGAAATGGTTGTGGCAGGCAATATTATTGTGCGCCAGCGCGGGACAAAATTTCTACCCGGAAAAAACGTAGGGCTCGGCCGGGATTACACAATTTTTGCGCTGGTAGATGGAAACGTGCGCTTCGACCGTGCCGGGCGCCGGGTAAATGTGGATCCGCTGACGGCCGGAAAATAGTCCGGTCGATTCTTCTTTCCGTGTTGGAGCGCCTTGCGGTATAAACCGATTTCGCTCATGAGATACAACACCTTTATCCTCTTTGGCGCACCTGGCAGCGGCAAAGGCACGCAGGGCAAAACGCTCGGCACAATCCCGCGCTTTTATCATTGCGCCTGCGGTGACGTATTCCGCTCCATCGACACGCGCACAAAGGTCGGCCAAGCGTTCCTTGAACACTCTAGTAAAGGCCAACTCGTACCGAATCATATCACAGTGGAGCTCTGGCGAGAAGCGATCGACGCGGCTGTGGAAGCGCATAAGTTTAAGCCGGACATCGATACCCTCGTGCTGGATGGCATTCCGCGAAATGTCGGTCAGGCCAAGATCATGGAAGAAATGATTGACGTAAAAAAAGTGTTTCATCTGGCGTGCCCGAGCCGCGAGACGCTCTTTTACCGACTGAAGAAACGCGCTTTGAAGGACAACCGCCTTGACGATGCCAACGAACAGGTAATCCAGCGACGTCTCGACATTTACGAGAAGGAATCGAGGCCGGTGCTCTCATACTACCCGCAAGAATTGATCACGGCGGTTGACGCAACTCAGCCGCCCGCCAAAGTTTTGCTCGAGATCCTGGAGAGCGTGAACGACGGCGTGTATGAACCAGCAGCAGTTTGAAAATTTCACCGCCTCGAGCCTGTATTGTGAAAAGTGCAAAGCCGCAATGCCGGTGCGCGAGCGATTGCTTTTGGTCCTGCCTGACAAGGAGATTTTCGATTATCTCTGCACCGAATGCGGATGCTCAGTAGGGCGGCGTGAGATCACGGCTGGCGAGAAAGTCCTGGCGCAAGCGATGGCCGGGCGGCGTCCGCGCCGCTCCTCCATGCTGCATCAACTCAACCCGTAATGCGGCATGCGCGTCGTGTTCATCGGCGCGGGGGAGATCGGCGTGCCGACGTTGCGAGCTCTCCTGAAGTCGGAACACGAAGTCGTTGGGGTTGTAACGCAGCCCGATAAACCTGTCGGCCGCGCTCAGCTGGTGGAGCCGCCGCCGATCAAAAGGGCGCTCGCTGCGGCGAAGATGCCGATCCTGCAGCCGGCGCGGATTAAAGATCCACAAGCAATTGAAGAGATTCGCGCGCTAGTGCCGGATGCGATTGTCGTCATGGCCTATGGGCAAATGTTGCCGCGCGACGTGCTCGAGATTCCGAAGATCGCCTGCTTGAATTTGCACGCTTCGCTTCTGCCGCGCTGGCGCGGTGCAGCGCCGATCCAAGCGGCC
>QHNF01000027.1 GCA_003218345.1 Verrucomicrobiota bacterium
CACCGAAGCATTTGGCGAGCTGGTAACTCGCTACCGAGCACGAGTATTCAGCATGATTTACAACATGGTCCATAGCGAGCAGGACGCCTGGGATCTGGCTCAAGACAGCTTCCTTAAAGCATGGAAATCGATTAAGCGCTTTCGCGGGCGCTCGTCATTTTACACTTGGATTTATCGGATAGTCATGAATGTGACGATCGATTGGTTGCGCAAAAAGCAAGTTAAAGGCGGAGGTGCTGAGTTCGATGATGCTATCCAGTTAAAGGAAGTTGATCCGGCGTCCAAAACCGTTCCGAAAACGGATGCGTTGCCCTATGAGACAATGGAACGGAGCGAGATTCGCGCCCGAATCGACAAAGCAATCGCCCAACTCTCGCCCGAACAGCGCGCCGTTATTTTGATGAGAGAGATCGAAGAGATGCAATATCGCGAAATCGCAGAAGCGCTCGGCTGCTCAATCGGCACGGTGATGTCGCGCCTGTTTTATGCGCGCAAGAAATTGCAAAATTTGCTGAGAGACGTTTATGAAAACATTTGAGGAAAAGTGGACAGCATGGCTGGATGGGCAGCTCACTGGGCGAGAACTATCGGAATTCGAGGCCTCATTACCGGACAAAGCTGCCGCTGAAACTGAAAAAGCGGACGCAAGAAAACTTGGCGCTCTTCTGAAACGCGAGCTAAGCGCCCGGCCACTAACAAATGAAGAATTCTTTAGCCATCAGCTTGGTGAAAGAATTATGCGAGAAAGTGGCGAGCCGTCTCGGGAACGCGAGGTGGAGACCTCTACGTGGTGGACGATTCGTCGCCTGTTGTGGACAGGCGCCGCATCGCTCGCTGTTTTTTTGGTTTTTACGATTTTCGTCATGCGTGACAAAAATCCCGCTGAGGAGTCGCAATACCTTACTCAAATTCTAAATGCGCGCGTTGATCCGGTCGTCAGCCCAAATGCGACCATCTCGATGTTCGAAGCAAAACAAGACCGGGCAACGATTCTTTGGACGGAAGGATTGCAGAGTTTGCCTGCCGACTACGCAGCGAAATAACAGCTCATGGGTCGCCTTCTGGCGTTCTTAATCTCTTTTGTCGCTCTGATTACCAGCGCGGCGCCGCAGTTACACGGCGCCGAAACGGTTTGGAGCGGACTTGTTATCGCGGAAAATGTCGCGCAGCCGCAACCGATTCCGCCGGAATTGATTCGGATCGAGGGGTCCCTCAAGAAATTTTTCGGCTACAACCAATATCAGGTGATTGGCCAGTCGCAAAAGACACTCAAGACGGGACAGGAAGATTGGCTGGCGACGAGCAAATTTTTCGGGCTGCACGTGGATGCGCGAGGCGAGAGCGAGGCCGGTTATGTTTTCAACCTGAAACTTTATAAGGAGAAAGAGCTCTTGCTCGAAACGGCTGCCAAGCTGAATAGGCGCAGTCCTTTAATTATCAAAGGTCCGCAGGTGGGCGGTGGACAATTATTATTGGTATTAATTGTTCAGTAGTAATAGCAGGCCGTTGTAGTGGCAGGCGCGTCGCGTGCTTCACAAGTAATTGCAGCCAGCATTCGCCTCAGGCGAACGACCACAGAATCTTTGTTCGCAGCTGGCTCGCGAAGACTTTCGGAGATGCAAACTTCAGCGCACGTTGTTTAATGCGAGGGATGCGCGGCCTGCGTCTTTTTTTCGTGGCGCTATTTTGCATTATGTTCTGCGGTATCGCTGCAGAAAAGCCATTCAATTTTCAACACACGCCGGGGAAACTCCCGAAAGAAGTGGTCCCGACGGAGTATTCCGTTCGGATCGTCCCAGACATTGATAAGCTCATCTTTGCCGGAACCGAAACCGTGAAGCTGAACGTTCGCAGTCCGGTTCATCAACTGGTATTGAATGCGCTCGAACTCAAAATCGAAGCAGCATCTCTCGATGGCGAGGAGTTGCCCGACTCTGCAATTAAGGTCGACGACGAAAACCAACTGCTAACGCTCGCGTTACCGTCAGAACTTGCGACCGGCGATCACACACTCGCGCTTCGTTTCGCCGGCAAAATCAATCAGCAAGGACAGGGATTTTTTTACATGCTTTATCAGGAGCAAGGTAGCGGCGCTCGGAAGATCATGCTCGGAACTCAATTCGAAGCGACCGATGCCCGTCGATTTTTTCCTTGCTGGGACGAGCCAGTCTTTCGCGCACGCTTTCAATTGACTGCGGTTGTGCCGGAGAACTGGCTCGCCGTATCGAACATGCCGGTCGCGAGCGAGAAAAAAATCGCCGGCGGAAAAGAGGTGCGCTTTGCTGCGAGTCCGCCGATGTCCAGCTACCTGAATGTTTTCGTAGCAGGCGAACTCGACCTTATTGAATCGCAAAGTGGATCCACTCAGCTCCGCGTGATCGCAGCCAAAGGCAAAGCGGAGATGGGCCGCTACGCGCTCCAAACCACCGCGCAAATTTTGCAATACTACAACGATTATTTCGGCGTGGCCTATCCGTTGCCCAAGCTGGATCAGATCGCGCTGCCCGGCGGATTTGGCGGCGCGATGGAAAACTGGGGTGGAATTACTTACTACGAAGCTTCGCTTCTGTTTGATTCAAAAAAATCCTCTGCAGAGACGAAGCAAGATATCTATGAGGTTCTCGCACATGAGATGGCGCACCAGTGGTTCGGCGATCTTGTGACAATGGCGTGGTGGGATAATCTCTGGCTTAACGAGGGGTTCGCCTCGTGGATGGGCACGAAATGCACAGCGCATTTCAACCCGCAATGGGAGGTTTGGTTGCGAAGGAACCTGCCGCGCGATCCTACGCGGCGCGTCGGCATCGCTAGGGAGCAGGCGATGGAAGGCGACGCAAGATCGACAACCCATCCGATCCAACAGCCTGTCGCGACGGAGGCTGAAGCTAATAGCGCCTTCGACGATATCACCTATAAAAAAGGGCAGTCATTTTTGCGGATGCTGGAGAGTTTTCTCGGCGAAGACGTTTTCCGCGAGGGAATTCGCCGCTACATGGTTGCGCATAAGTATTCCAACACCACAACGACGGACTTATGGAATGCGCTCTCGGAAGCCTCCGGCAAGCCGGTGGTGGAAATCGCAGCCGGTTGGACACAGCAACCAGGATTTCCCGTCGTGGAAGTGAAACGAGAAGAGGAAGGCAGAGTTTCACTTACACAGGAGCGTTTCACAGTCGGTTTCAAGAATGCTCCACCGCTCGAATGGAAAATTCCGCTAACTTATTTTGTCGTAGGAAAACCTCCCGCGACTTTGCTGATGACCAGCAAGACCGCTACCCTCCGAGACATTCCGCCGGACCGGGCGCTAAAGCTGAATGTAAATGGCGCTGGAAATTATCGCGTCGAATATGACGAGCCATCATGGAAACTATTGCTTCAGGTTTTGAAGGATCTGAGTGTTGAAGATCGCGTCAACCTCCTGAGCGACGCGTGGGCTCTTGCCCAAGCCAATCGCGCGCCGATCGCACTCTACTTTGGGTCGGTGGAAAGGTTGCCGGCTTCAACCGAACTCGCTGAGCGTGACCAGATCATTCATGTGCTGAATTTTATTAACCGGCTCTTAAGTGACAGCCCCGAACAAGGAAAATTTCAACGCTACGCGCGATCACTATTGCGTCCTACGTTTGACGCGCTTGGCTGGAAACCTAACCCAGGCGAACGGCCTGCCGCTGGGAACTTGCGCGCGAGCTTGATTACTGCACTCGGAGAATTGAACGATCCGGAAATCATCGCGGGTTGTCGGGATCGTTTTAAAGCTTATCTCACCAATCCAGAATCGCTGTCTCCCGATCTTAGCCCAGCGGTGCTTGCGGTGGTCGGCCGATATGCTGACGAAGGGACCTGGAAGCAGCTTCACCAGCTCGGTCAGAAGACGACGAGCATTGAGGAGAAGCAAAATTATTACAATGCGCTGGCAGGCGCGATTGATCCAAAATTGGCGAAGAAGACCCTTCCTATTGCGCTTACTGATGAGCTGCCGACGAGCCGTGCGATATTTCTTGTCTCGAGGGTCGCTCGCGAAAGCGGTCATCCCGAGATCGCGTGGGATTTTGCAAAGGCGAATATGAAAGCGCTGCTCGCCAAGACCGATGCGCTCGGCGCGAACACATATGCCCCTAGCCTGTTCACATTTTTCGCGGACGAATCGCATGCCAATGAACTAAGAACATATGCGAAAACTAACTTGCCGGCTGCGAGTGCGCCGGAGGTGGCAAAAGCCGTGGATGAAATCCAATTCCGATCCGAATTCAAGCGACGGCTAACGGATCAATTGAGCGCCTGGATGGACAGCAAGTCGAAAGCCAAGTAGGCATTCCAGGACAAGCGCATCGCGTGCTGGGCAAATTCCTTCCGCTGTCGCGGAGTCGGCGCTTTCTGCGGTTCGTTCTATTGCGTCTGCACGTTCTGTGGCGTGATCCACAGTCGCATCGGGATCATGGATGATTCCACAAAACCGTGGCGGCGGAAAAATTCCTGCGCCACATTTTCCGGCCGGTCGGTCAACAAAGTGATGCGGAGGAAATTTTTCTGCTTCGCGAAATCGATTGCATGCTGGAGAAGTTTCGACCCGTAACCTTTGCCTTGGTATTCTTTATGGACCACCAGGTCCTCCAGCAGGATGACGAAACCCCCTTCAGCCGTGCTGATGGTAAAGAGCAAGTTGATCATGCCAACAATGACTCCGTCCCGCCGCAGCACGAACACGCGCCCCCGGCTGGGTTGCTCGAAGATTAAGCGCAAGCCACGAAGCTGTTTTTCTTTGTCCGGGCGAAAGTCACTTTCCTGGGCAAACAACTCGACGAGCATCTGCGACAATTCATCCATGTCGGCCTCGGTTGCTGGCTCAATTACGATATTATCGCTCATTGTTCGCATCTCTTATCTCAAAAATCGGGTGTGCTGGCAATCACCGAATTCAGAGGACAATCGCGTTTCAGTGCCAATTGACAACGCCTTACTGGCTCCTAGTGTAACCGCTCTTCAATCGCGCCGGAGTTTGTTCTCGGTTTTATGAAACGCACCTACCAGCCATCGAAGCGAACACGCAAACGCCAGCACGGTTTTCGTGCGCGCATGAAGACAAAAGGCGGACGCGCGATACTCGCGCGCCGGCGGCAGCGTGGGCGAAAGCGCTTGCTTCCGAAAGGCGTCGAAAGGCATTACGCCCGTCATACGCAGGCGTGAAGCGTCCGGAAGTTGGACATCTTGTCTGACTCCGCCGCCGGACCTCCAGTGGTGCAATGCCCGAATCCTTACATTCTCTAGCCGGTATCGCTGATCCGGGGCTGCATTAGCGGCTCAGGCTAAAGCCAGATCTTCACGAAGTCCGAAAGGTTCGGAAACAGATCGGCCGCAGCGTGAATTACCATCAGCGCAAAAAGATTTCTCGTTCTGGTCCAAATGACGCCAAAGAAAACGCCGCTTATCGCGAGAATTGTAATTGAATAGGCCACAGCATCGAGCGCAGTGGGATTTGCGCCGAGACCTTCCATGGCTCCGGCATGTCGGAAGGTAAAGCCGGGCGCGTGTGCCAATCCGAAAATTAGCGACATTAAAACCACGCCGGTAATTTCGGATCGGAACCAGGCGCTCAGGCGCGTTTGAAGGAAAGCGCGAAAAAAGAATTCCTCGACGAGTCCTGCTTCAATCGTGAGCCAGAGGAAGCAGAACGGAATGCCAGCAAGCAGCTGCAGAGTGGAAAATTTGCCTTCGCGAAGTGGAGCCGCGGCGCCGCCTAAAAAATAGTTGAATGCCAGAACAGCACAGCTCGCGATCAGAACGATCGGTAAATGGGTACGGCCAAGTTCACGCAGGCCCTCCCTTTGAAATCCGAAGTCGCGCCCCGGATATCTCCAACCCCGCCCGAAGATCACGAGAGGAAGAGCAATGAAAACCAATAGTTTCTTACCCAGCGTGACGAAAAATTTGATCCGATCCGAAGCGATCCAATCTTGCGGCAGCCATAAATCAATCGTTTGTGGCCCGAATGCGAGATAAACGGAAAGAGCGAAAACATACGCTGGGAGGGCGAGCATTTCGGCCGCGGTCGGATGTACGCGAATTGTCAGAGGCCGCGCGCGTATCGTGCCTAACCACGCCAGCAGCGGGAACGCGATCCCGAAGATAATCAGCTCCATCAACGCTTCGCTGATGGAAAATTCCGTTCGCCGCGAGAGCACGAAGAGGGAGCCGATATACAGAACGATCGCGACGATGAACCAGCGGTTCGTTATTAAACGGCGCAGTGATTTCATTGATTGGGTATTAGACGGGAACGATGATTCCGGCCGCCGGCATCATCCATTTTCCCTGCGATGGTCCCTTACTTTGTCAAGCTGCCGCGCAGTTCAGATGTATGGAAATGAAGAAATTTTCCGATTAGCCGGTTGCACCACTCGTAGCTGAATTCGAAAAGAAAAGACCCGTGTGGCGATCCACTGATGCGATTCATTGCTAAACAGTACGAACCGCCGATTTTTGCGCCTAACGAATGCCCATCGGCTAAGCTCGGATGCGACTCTACGAGATTTCCTGAGGGCTCCAGGCGCGCTCTGGTGCGATATAACTTACAAATGGCGCAGAAGAAGGTGCTTATCACTGGCGGTGCGGGTTTCGTCGGATCACATCTGGCCGATGAATTGATCCAGTCTGGTTTTTCGGTTCGCGTGCTGGACAATTTGGCGCCGCAAGTGCATGGCACCCGCGCGCGCCGACCGTCGTACCTGGCGCGCGAAGTGGAGTTCGTTCGCGGCGACGTTCGCGACCCCGATGCAATGACTCGCGCGCTGGAGAACATCGACAGCGTTTTTCATTTTGCGGCGATGGTGGGCGTTGGTCAAAGCATGTACGAGATCTCCAATTACACGAGCAGTAACAGTTTGGGAACCGCCGTTCTGCTGGAAGCGCTCGCCAATCAGCCAATCGAACGGCTGATCGTCGCGTCGAGCATGAGCATCTATGGCGAAGGCCTCTACAGGACGCGCGATGGCTCGTCAGTCGAACGGCGCGAACGCACTCTGGCGCAACTCCGGGCGCACGATTGGGAAGTGCGCGGCGCAGATGGCGAGCCGTTGATCCCGGTGCCAACTCCCGAATCAAAATGCCCGGCCCTGCCATCAGTATATGCGATTTCCAAATACTATCAGGAGCGCCTTTGTATGACAGTCGGACGCGCTTATGGCATCGACACCGTCGCGTTGCGCTTCTTTAACATTTTCGGCACGCGCCAGGCCCTTTCTAATCCGTACACTGGTGTGCTGGCCATTTTTGCTTCGCGATTTTTGAATAATAATCCGCCGCTCATTAATGAGGACGGCAAACAGCGTCGCGATTTCGTTCACGTGCGCGACGTTGCCCAGGCCTGCAGGCTTGCATTGGAGGTGCAAGAAGCGGCGGGTGAAGTGTTCAACATCGGCAGCGGTCGCAATTACTCGGTTCTGGAGATCGCCGAGCAAATGGCGCGTGTCCTTGGAAAAGAGAACCTCGAGCCTGAGATCGTCGGGAAGTGCCGGGTGGGCGATATCCGTAATTGTTTCGCGGACATTTCGCGGGCGCGAAAAGTTCTTGGGTACGAGCCGCGAGTCAGCCTCGAAGAGGGTCTCACCGAATTAGCTGAATGGCTGGAAGGCCAGATCGCAGTCGATCGGGTTAGCGATGCGGTTCGTGAACTTAATTTGCGGGGTCTGGCAGTATGAAAAGCAGCGGCCGTCCTCTTTTGGGAATTCTCGAGTGGCTGCGCCCGGGAGAGGAGGAACGTGTCGAGCGTTTACTGGTTGATCTTAAAACAATCGGGGTGACGGAGCTGCGCACGGGCATTTCGTGGGCGGACTGGCACACTGAGGGCGGCGAGAAATGGTACGAGTGGTTGCTGCCGCGGCTCGCACGTGAAATCAATGTGCTTCCCTGTTTTCATTACACGCCACCGTGTCTCGGCATCGCGCCCAGCCAATGCTCGCCCCCGCGCAATCCAAAACAGTACGCCGATTTCCTCGACGTGTTCATCACTCGGTTCGGCAAATTTTTTGAGTGGGTCGAGCTTTGGAACAAGCCGCGGAACCCGTTGGAATGGGACACCGCTCTCGATCCGCACTGGTTGATATTTTGTGAAATGGTCGGTGGCGCTGCGCATTGGGTGCGGGCGCGCGGCAAGAAAACCGTTCTCGGCGCAAGTGGGCCGATGGACGCGCAATGGGTGCGGTTGATGTGCGAGCGCGGCGTCATGCAATATATCGACGCGGTCGGCATTCACGGTTTCCCTGGCACATTCGAATTCTGGTGGGACGGATGGAACGCGAAGATCGCCCGTGTCCGCAAAGTGCTGTTGCACCACCGCTGCAAGGCCGACATCTGGATCACCGAGACCGGCTACTCGACATGGCGACACGATGAGCGCGGCCAGATCGCGGCGTTTATTGATGCGATGCACGCGCCAGCGGAGCGCGTTTATTGGTACGGCGCGCACGATCTCGGTGTGGAGCAGTTCCTGGGTGAGAACAAATTCTACAGTGATGAACGCGAACATCATTTCGGATTGCGTCGGAGCGATGGTTCGGAAAAATTGTTGTTCCGC
Organism: Verrucomicrobiota bacterium; assembly: GCA_003218345.1. GTDB lineage: Bacteria > Verrucomicrobiota > Verrucomicrobiia > Chthoniobacterales > UBA10450 > Udaeobacter. Next base: position 8,570 of record QHNF01000027.1, read on the forward strand.
TTGCTCGCGCAGGGCGGGACCGAAGCAGTGGAGAATTCCGCCTGGTTAGGCCGGAGGAACGCCCCGCCGCGCACCGGCAAACGTCCCGTAGTGATTACAGGCGGCTGCGGATTCATCGGTTGCAATCTGGCGCATGCCCTCTGTCTACGTGGACAACCGGTCGTCCTTTACGACAATCTCTCGCGCCCAGGCGTGGAACAAAATGCCGAATGGCTCCATGAGGACCACGGTGACCTGGTTCAACTGGAAGTCGCCGACACGCGCGACACCCAAACTCTGGCCCGGTGCGTCGAGCAGGCCGCGGCCATCTTTCACTTCGCTGCGCAGGTCGCCGTCACGAGCAGTCTCACTGCACCTGTCTACGACTTCGATGTCAATGCGCGCAGCACGCTCAATCTGCTCGAAATCCTGCGTGAATTACGCAATCCGCCGCCGATCATTTTCACGTCAACGAACAAAGTCTATGGCAGCCTCGACGACGTCGATCTTCGGCTGAACGCCGACCGGTACGAGCCGGTAGACGAAGAAACTCGCGCCTACGGGATCAGCGAAGATCAACGGCTCGATTTTTACAGTCCCTACGGCTGCTCCAAGGGCGCGGCCGATCAGTACATCCTCGATTACACGCGCACGTTCGGCTTGCCCGCTGTCGTTTTCCGGATGAGTTGCATTTACGGGCTGCATCAATTCGGCACCGAAGACCAGGGGTGGGTCGCTCATTTTTTGATCAACGCGCTGGAGCAACGCCCAATCACGATCTATGGCGACGGCAGACAGGTTCGCGATGTGTTGTTCGTCGATGACCTCGTTGACGCGCTGTTGCTGGCTCGCAAAAACATTCGAATGCTTTCGGGTCAAGTCTTCAACATCGGCGGAGGGGTGGGAAACACGACAAGCTTGCGCGAGCTAGTCGCCCTGATCGGCCAACTGAATGAGAGCAAACCTCGCATTAGGCTGGCAAACTGGCGCCCGGGAGACCAGCGCTACTACGCCACGAACTTCTCAAATTTTCATACCGCCACCGGCTGGTCGCCGCGGGTCGGCAAACTCGAAGGCGTGCGTCGTCTTTATGATTGGCTGCGCAAATCTCACGCTGCGCGAGAAAGGTTGTTAGCCGCGGGATGATAAAAGATTGACGAAGCACGAATGACAAAATCCAAAGGAGTGACGAAGCACGAAACCAGAAGCAGTTCTTCGAATTCAAGCCACAATTCGAACTTAAGCCTTCGTCATTCCTTCGGCATCCAATCCGTCATGCGGGCAGCCGTTATCACGTCGCCCCGCCGGATCGACATCGTAGAAGCGCCAATTCCAAAACCTGATTCAAGTCAGATTTTGGTTCGTGTGGACGGTTGCGGTGTCTGTGCGTCAAACGTTCCGCCATGGGAAGGCAAACCGTGGTTTACATATCCAATGCCGCCCGGCGCACTCGGCCACGAAGCGTGGGGCCGTATAGAGGAAGTCGGCAGTGCAGTTCGCGACTTTCAAAAAGCCGATCGCGTCGCCGTTTGCTCCACGCACGCATACGCTGACTACGATGTATGCGATGTGTCGTCTGCAATAAAACTCCCTGAGGTTCTCGACGACGGGCCATTCCCCGGCGAACCCCTGGGCTGCGCGATGAATATTTTTCGCCGCAGCGACATCGGTAAGGATGACACCGTCGCGATCGTCGGCATCGGTTTTCTTGGCGCGTTGCTCACGCAACTGGCCAGCGCGACGGGCGCGCACGTGATCGCGCTGGCCCGCCGCCGATTTGCTCTGGATCTGGCGAAAGAGATGGGAGCGGCGCAGCTTATAACTCTCGATGATCATGCAGTCGAGAACGTCAAAAACCTCACGCACGGCAAATTCTGCGACGTTGTTATCGAGTGCACGGGAAAACAATGGCCGCTCGATGTTGCCAGTGAGCTCACGCGCGAGCGCGGCCGCCTCGTTATTGCCGGTTATCACCAGGATGGACCGCGCAAGATTAACATGCAGCTTTGGAACTGGCGTGGACTCGACGTAGTCAATGCCCACGAGCGGGATCCGCGAGTTTACGTCGACGGCATTCGACAAGCGGTGCGCGCGGTAGCGGCGGGACTGCTGAATCCTGCACCGCTCTACACGCATTTCTTTCCCCTAGAACGGCTCGACGCCGCGTTGAGCATGGCGGCGCGACGCCCAGACGGTTTCATTAAGGCGGTGATCACAACATGAACACCGCCACTGCGTCATCGGCTCAATTCGCCGCGGCAATTGCGCCACGGCCGCGGCTTGGATTTCTGGGATTGGGGTGGATCGGTACACATCGGCTCGCGGCTATTGCGCGGGCCGGTGTGGCCGAAATCGTGGCGATTGTCGATCCGATGGAGGACATGCTCGCCGCCGCGGCCCAGCACGCGCCTAACGCATTCCATTTTCGCGATTCGAACCAGCTTCTTGAGCGAGATCTTAATGGCATTGTGATCGCCACGCCGAGCGCGCAGCACGCCGGGCAATCCATCGCAGCCTTGAACCGCGGGCTGGCAGTTTTCTGCCAAAAACCGCTGGGACGCAACACGAGCGAAGTGTGCGAAGTGATTGACGCGGCCCGCTCGGCGAATCGTCTTCTCGGTGTCGATCTTTCGTATCGTTACACTGCGGGGCTGCAAAAAATCCGGCAGCTCGTCAGGGCAAATGAGCTCGGTGAGATTTTCGCTGTCGATCTTGTTTTTCATAATGCTTACGGTCCGCAAAAGTCTTGGTTTCACAGTCCGGCCCAGTCAGGCGGCGGTTGCGTTATCGATCTTGGAATTCATTTGGTCGACGCCGCGCTTTGGATTCTAGATCAGCCCATTGTCAACGTGAGCAGTCGTCTTTTCCACGAAGGCGAACGGATCGACCGATTGGAGCCCGTTTGTGAAGATTATGCTGCGGTTCGATTCGATCTCGCCAACGGCGCCGCGATCAACCTGAATTGTTCATGGTATCTGCACGCCGGACGCGACGCCGTAATTGTGGCGTCATTTTACGGAACAAAAGGCGGCGCGGCTCTGCGTAACGTCAACGGCTCGTTCTACGATTTTGTCGCCGAGCGTTTTACCGGCACAACGCGACAACTCTTGGCGGAACCGCCGGACGAATGGTTCGGCTACGCGGCAGTAGAATGGGCGCGACGCCTCGCGATTGACGGCAACTTTGATCCTGAGATCGAAAGGATTATTGAGGTGGCGGCTGCGCTCGATCTAATTTATGAAAATGCAAACGCATAGCGCGGGTCCGCGCAAGATTCTGATGACTGTCGATCCAATCGGCGGTGTGTGGACCTATGCGCTCGAGCTGGCTCGCGCGCTGGAGCCGCACGGCGTCCAGATTGCGCTTGCCAGCATGGGTGCGCGTCCGACCCGCGAGCAATACAAGCAAGTCCTCGCGCGCAAAAACGTGCACCTGTTCGAAAGCGGTTACCGTCTCGAATGGATGGACGACGCTTGGGGCGACGTGGACGCTGCCGGCGATTGGCTCCTGCAAATTGCAGCGCGGGTTCGCCCTGATCTGATTCACCTCAACGGCTACAGCCACGCTGTCCTTCGGTGGAATGCGCCTGCGCTGATAGTGGCGCACTCGTGCGTGTTGTCGTGGTGGGAGGCGGTTAAAAACGAGGAGGCGCCCCCGCGGTACGGCGAATATCGCGTGCGGGTCGCCACTGCTCTTGCGGCCGCAGATGCAGTTGTCGCACCGAGCGCCGCGATGCGCGATGCGTTGTCTTTTCATTACGGGCATGCCGATACGATCGTGATTCGCAATGCGGGCGACCCGCGCCTGTTTGCCCCCGGGGAAAAATCGCCAGTCGTTTTTGCCTGCGGTCGGATTTGGGATGGGGCGAAAAACTTGCCGCTGGTCGACCGAATTGCGCAGCAAATTAAATGGCCGATCGCCTTTGCAGGTGATCGCCGGCATCCGGCGGGCTCGACAATCGCGGTTCAAAACGTTCGTTGTCTCGGAAAACTCTCGATGCCCGAAATGAGGCAGCAATTTGCTCGCGCTGCGATTTTCGTTTTGCCGGCGCGGTACGAGCCATTCGGGTTATCCGTGCTTGAGGCCGGGCTGAGCGGCTGCGCGTTGGTGCTGGGCGACATCTCAAGTTTGCGCGAAACCTGGCATGGAGCGGCTATTTTCGTCTCGCCTGACGACGCGAGCGGACTCGCAGACGCGCTCAACAATTTGATTGATAACCCGAAACGGCGACAAGATCTGAGCCGCCGCGCCCGCGCACGCGCGCTGGGATTTTCGCCATATCGAATGGCTAACGAATACCTGGCGATCTACAAAAGCTGTGCGGCTGAAGCGCGTGCTCCGAGCGTGATGGCAAATCAGGTCGCGCAGGGATCAACTTCCACTCTGGCGGAGGCGGTGGCATGAACATCGTGATGTTCTATCACTCGCTCGTGTCCGATTGGAATCACGGCAACGCCCATTTTCTGCGGGGCATCGCGATGGAATTCATCAAGCGCGGTCATCATCTGGAGATTTACGAACCGCAAAACGGGTGGAGCGTCTCGAACCTAATCGCGACGCAGGGCGGCGAACCGCTCCGTGAGTTTCAAGCCCGTTTTCCGCTGTTAAGATCGAGGACCTACGCGATCGACACGTTCGACCTCGACCGCGCGCTCGATGACGTGGATCTCGTTCTGGTTCACGAATGGAACGATCCGGCGCTCGTGCGCCGCATCGGTAAGCATCGCGCGAAGACCGGCGGCGCGTACCATCTCTTTTTTCACGATACTCATCACCGCGCCGTGACCGCGCCGGAGCAAATGCGCAAGTACGATTTGTCACACTATGACGGCGTGCTCGCCTACGGTGATTTGTTGCGCGATGTCTATTGGCACTGCGGCTGGACTTGGCGCGCCTGGACATGGCGCGAAGCGGCCGACACAAACGTTTTTCGCGCGTCGCGTAACTGCCATTTTGACGGCGATTTGGTCTGGATTGGTAACTGGGGTGACGACGAACGCACAGCCGAATTGCGCGAGTTCTTGATCGAGCCCGTCAAAGCGCTTCGGCTGCGCGCCAAAGTTTTCGGGGTGCGTTACCCGCAACACGCGCTCGAGATGTTGCGGGACGCTGGAATTTCCTACGGCGGTTGGCTGCCAAACTATCGTGTGCCGGATGTATTCGCCCGCTTTCGGCTTACGCTGCATGTGCCGCGTCGGCCTTATGTCGATCTGCTGCCTGGAATCCCGACGATTCGCCCGTTCGAGGCGCTCGCGTGCAGTATTCCGCTCGTCTGTTCCCCTTGGAACGACAGCGAAAAATTGTTTGAGCCGGGCCGCGATTTTTTGATCGCAAAGAACAGCGGTGAAATGAAACGGCATTTGCGCGCTCTGCTCAGCGACAAAAAAATGGCGCACGACTTGTCCGAGCACGGGTTGCAAACAATAAGGGCGCGGCACACCTGCGCCCATCGAGTGGACGAACTGATGTCGATCCTCGCGGAGGTGGACGGATGAATATCGCATTTTTCGTTTCAAGTTTACTCTCCGCATATTGGAATGGGGCCGCTACCTATTACCGCGGGCTGATTAAAGCGCTGCACGATCGTGGGCATACAATTACGGTTTACGAGCCGGATGCGTACGATCGACAACATCATCGTGACATCGAGTCGCCGAGCTGGGCGCGCGTGATCGTTTATGACAACGAGGAGGACGCTGTGTTGCACGCGGTCGAGGCGGCGCGGCGGGACGCTGATCTGATCGTGAAAGCAAGCGGCATCGGTGTTTTCGATACGCTGCTCGAAGCGGCCGTGCTCGATCTCAAGCGCCCGCGCAATTGGGTCGCGTTTTGCGACGTTGATGCTCCAGCCACACTCGAGCGGGTGGAGAACGATTCCGAGGATCCGTTTCGCGAGTTAATTCCGCGTTACGACTTCATCTTCACTTACGGCGGAGGCTCACCGGTAGTGCGCGGCTATGAGGCGCTGGGGGCGCGGTTATGCGTACCGATTTACAATGGGCTCGATCCGCAGACGCATCATCCGGTCCGGCCGGAAGCACGGTTCGAAGCCGATCTCGGTTTTTTGGGTCACCGTTTGCCCGACCGCGAAGCGCGTGTTGAAGAATTTTTCCTGAACGCAGCCGAGCAACTGCAAGATCGACAATTTTTGCTGGGCGGCATCGGCTGGGACACCAAGCCGCTGCCGCAGAACGTCAGAAATCTCGGGCACGTTTACACGGCCGATCACAATGCGTTCAACTGCACGCCGCGCGCGGTGTTGAATATTTCGCGCGCGAGCATGGCTCGGTACGGATTTTCACCGGCGACGCGAGTGTTCGAGGCCGCGGGCGCCGCGGCCTGTCTCATTACAGATTCCTGGGTCGGCATTGAAGAATTTTTCGAGCCCGACGGGGAGATTCTCGTCGCGCGCAATGGCGATGAAGTAGCGGCGCATGTTGTCGATCTGACGGCGGAGCGCGCGAACGAGATTGGCCAGGCGGCATATCGCCATGTTCTGGCGCAGCACACTTATGCCCATCGCGCCGCGCAATTTGACGAAATTTTGGAGGGCGCACTCGTATGAAAGTTGTGATGCTCGGTCTTTCGATTACGTCATCGTGGGGAAACGGACACGCAACCACGTATCGCAGCCTGATGCGCGAGCTGTTCCGGCGCGGACACGAAGTCCTTTTTCTCGAGCGCGATCAGCCGTGGTATGCAGCCAATCGCGACCTGCCACGGCCTCCATTCGGCCGCACCGAGCTGTATCGGAGCGTGAGCCAATTGAAATCGCGATTCAGTGATGAAGTGGCAGATGCCGATTGCGTAATTGTCGGCTCGTTCATTCCCGAAGGCGTCACCGTGGGCCAATGGGTAACGCGGATCGCGAGCGGGGTGACAGCATTTTACGATATCGACACACCGATAACGCTTGAAAAAATCGGGCGCGACCAGTGCGATTATCTTTCAGCCGATCTCATCGCCCATTACGATCTTTACCTGTCCTTCACCGGCGGGCCTACACTCGATTTGATCGAAACGGAATACGGATCGCCGATGGCGCGCGCGTTATACTGTTCTGTCGATCCCACGTTGTATTTTCCGGACAAGCGGAGGACAAAATGGAGCCTCGGTTATCTCGGCACATTTAGCGAAGATCGACAACCGGTGCTCAATGCGCTTTTGGTCGCGCCGGCAACAATGTGGCCGGCCGGCCGATTCGTGGTGGCCGGTCCGCAGTATCCGCAAGCCATCCGCTGGCCGACGAACGTCAGACGTATCGTCCATCTGAATCCCACCGAGCACCGCACGTTCTATAACTCGCAGCGTTTCACATTGAACATCACACGCGCGGCCATGGTGCGCGCCGGTTTTTCGCCAAGCGTACGCTTGTTCGAGGCGGCCGCGTGCGGCACGCCGATTCTCACCGATCAATGGCCCGGCCTGAACACCTTCTTTACACCCGATGAAGAAATTCTGGTCGTGCAAAGCGCGGCCGAAGTGCTGGAGATTGTACGGGAGCTGCCCGAGGACATCGCTCACAAGATCGGCGCACGCGCGCGCGATCGTGTTTTGTCGGAGCACACAGCGTTTCATCGTGCACTCGAACTCGAATCGTTCATCGCCGCCGCGCGAGAATCGGCGATGACGACACCACAAATTCCTGGCATGGACTTTCAGCGGGCGGAGGTCGCGCTATGAAGAGAAATGGCTCAGGCAAAATTCGCGTCGGCATTATCGGCGTTGGGAATTGCGCGTCGTCCCTCGTGCAGGGCGTGCAGTTTTATCGAAACGCGCGCCAGGGCGAATTCGTGCCTGGATTGATGCATGCCGATCTTGGCGGTTATCACGTGCGCGATATCGAGTTCACCGCCGCGTTCGACATCAATGTGACAAAAGTCGGACGCAAGCTGAGCGAAGCTATTTTCGCTGAACCAAACAACACGCTCCGATTCGCTGAGGTGCCGCGGCTCGGACTCAAAGTGCATCGGGGTATGACGCACGACGGGCTCGGCAAATATCTCAAGCAGGTCATCCAGAAAGCGCCGGGCTCGACCGACGACATCGTCGGCATCCTGAAAAAAACGCACACCGACGTGGTTGTATCGTATTTGCCGGTCGGTTCCGAGATGGCGACCAAGTGGTACGTTGAGCAAATCCTCGAAGCCGGCTG
>QHNF01000215.1:0-8434 GCA_003218345.1 Verrucomicrobiota bacterium
TGCGGCAAAAACCTGGGCAATTCGAAGCCGGACGGCGCGCCATTGATGAACACCTCCGACGACAGGGCATCAGGGGTCACGTCGCCATCGACTGGCGCACGCACGCTTATTGGGTCAAACGGGACCTTGCCGAGGTGAAAAAGATTTCCATCATCATTCCGGTGCGCGACCGCATCGGGCTGCTGGCGCGCTGTATTGAGAGCATCACGACCAGGACAAGTTATCCAAATTATGAGATCATAGTTGTGGGCAACGATAGTCGATTGGAGGGGGCCCGCGCTTATTTCGGCCGGTCCGAACACCGGCCGCTGCAGTATGAAGGGCCGCTCAATTATTCGGCGATCAACAATTTCGCCGTCGAGCAAACCCAAAGTCCCTGGCTGCTCTTTTTGAACAACGACATGGAGGTGATCGAACCCGATTGGCTCGGCTACATGGCCGAGCATGTGCAGCGGCCAGAAGTCGGCGCGGTAGGTGCGCGATTGCTCAATCCGGATGATACGATCGAGCACGCCGGGATTGTTCTTGGCGTCAATGGAATCGCGCAGTCGGCTTTTCGCGGTTTTCCCGCGGAAGATCCCGGGGCGAGTCGCCAGTTGCAGGTGACTCGCAACTGCAGTGCGGTTTCAAGCGCCTGCATGCTCACGCGGCGCGAAATTTTTCAGCAAGCGGGCGGATTCGATGAAAATCTGCAGGGCGCGTTTGGCGACGTCGACCTTTGCCTGAAAATGCGACGCGCGGGCTATCTGATTGTTTACACTCCTTTTGCAAAGCTTTATTGGCATGAGTCGCAAATGGATAAGATCGACGCGGGTAGCGAGACAATCATTCGCGATCATTGGGCTGGCGTTTTGCACCGCGATCCTTATTACAATCCAAATCTTTCTCGCGAACGGGCCGATTTCTCGTTAGGCAAGTGAGCGGTTTTAGAAACTCAACATGAACAAGGGCGAAACGAATTTGTGGGTGGGCGCGAGTGATGCAGCGCGAGATGCACTCACGGCGCGCGATTATAAGGCTGGCTCGTTCGCCCAACGGGTCGCGCGCTCTGGTGTCGATGCAGGCGAGCTTGCCGCTGCAGACCGATCCAAACCTGAAATGAAACGCGTTTGGGTTCCAGGCGTGGAGATTTTTTCTCGCACAATCCATCCGCAGCGTCACCGCGGAGTTTTCGGTGAATTTGTGCGGCGTGACGAGGGAATTCTGGGGAAGATTGGTCTTTGGCCAAAGCAATGGTCGGCGGCGCGGATGTTCGCGTGGACCGCAAAAGGTTTTCATGTGCATCCGCCAAGCATTCCGCCCGATATGACTGCGGAGAGATGGTTACGACGTTTGTTCATGCGCAAGCCGCAAAATTATTCCCTGCGTCGTTATGATGACGAACAATGGGATGTAATGTTTTTCCTGCAGGGACGTGCGGAGATGATTCTGTGCGACATCCGTGTGGGATTTCCCAGGCGCACCATGCGTTTCTTTGTCGATGGCGATAATCATCGCAGCAGCAACAACGTCGGTATCGTAATTCCACCGGGTGTGGCCCACGCCATTCGCGCTGAAGGCGCAGAAGATGTAGTCATGGTTTACGGAACGAGCACCGTTTTCCATCCGGAATTCGAGGGGCGAATTGCGAGCGAGATTGAAACTGCTGAGCTGCCCGAATCCTGGCAGAGCTTTTTAGGTAGTGGCGATTGACCTCAATCGGCCATGGGCGGTTCGCGTGAACCTCCGCTACCTGTCGATCAAATGAAGCGAAGCTTCGATCCGGCCGTCTTGGAAATGATGGACCGGCCGCAGCCCGTTTCTGTCGAGTTAGAAAAAGATCTGGAACGTATTCGACAACTCAATCGCTGGTTCGGAAGCTATCGCTTGGTTTTGAGTTTTGTTCGCCGCTGGATAAAACCGGGCGCGCGAATGCGCCTTCTCGATCTTGCCACCGGATCAGGCGATATCCCGCGGCTCATCATTGATTATTCCAGATCGATCGGCGCAGTGGTGGAGATTGACGCGCTGGATCGACAATCGGCCACGCTGGACATCGCCCGAAAATTGAGCGCCGATTACCCGGAAATTTCCTTCATCAACGAGAACATTCTGGAATGGAATTCCGCTGAACCTCACGACATTGCACTTTGCACGCTCACACTTCATCACTTCAGCGATGAAGACGCCGTGAAAGTTCTGCGGCGCTGCAGGGAGTTAGCCGCAAAATTTGTCCTTGTATCCGATTTGCGGCGTGGACTATTTCTCAAGTCCGGCGTTCATATCTTGACCGCGCTAGTTTTTCGCGAACCGATGACGCGCTATGACGCGCGGCTTTCTGCCGCACGCGCATTTTCATTTTCAGAAATGCGCGATTTGGCACTTCGCGCAGGGTGGCAAGGCTTCGGACACAAACGATTTCGATTCGCCCGACAGGCGATTTGGTTGGAAAAGATCGATAACTAATGCGGGAGATAATCTTCGAATCGCCTGCTTGCGTCGGAGGATGACGCAAACAAGCCTTGAGTTATCGCATCTGAAGCTGTAAAAAAAGTAACGTCCAAGGAGGAGGTCTTATGCCGCTCTTGAAACCAGATCCCACGTTTTATCCGTCACCGCGCTTGGCCATGCAGGCGCCACCAGAGAAGCATGCGTTCGTGGCGGCGCTTACGCCACCAGGTAGCAAACTCAACGATGCGCTACTGGTTTTAGATCTTGATCCTGACTCGCGCAGCTACGGGCAGCAGGTTGGCGAGGTTACGATGCCCGAGTTTGGTGATGAGTTGCATCATTTCGGTTGGAATGCGTGCAGCTCGGCGCTTTGCCCGTATGCGCCGCACCCACACGTCGAGCGCCGCTACCTGGTTGTGCCCGGCCTACGCTCCTCGCGCATTCACATCATCGACACAAAACCCAATCCGCGAAAACCCAAGATCGTCAAAGTGATCGAGCCGGAAGAAGTTTTCGCACGCGCCAATTATTCGCGTCCGCACACGATTCACTGTGGTCCAGAAGGCATTTACGTCAGCGCGTTCGGAGCGCCGAATGGCGACGGGCCGGGCGGCATCTTCATGCTCGATTGCGAAACGTTCGAGATTCTGGGCCAATGGGAAATGGACCGCGGACCGCAATTTCTTCATTACGATTTCTGGTGGCATCTGGGTTTCGACACGCTGCTGAGCAGCGAGTGGGGCACGCCGAACATGATTGAAAACGGATTGCAGCCGGACCTGCTTCTAGCTAGCAAATACGGCCATCAGATGCACGTCTGGGATCTGCGCCGACGGCGCCATATCCAGGCGCTCGATTTGGGAAAAGAGCAGCAAATGGTCCTCGAGATGCGTCCCGCCCACAACCCAACCAAGGCCTACGGCTTTGTTGGCGTGGTGGTTTCGCTCAAGGATTTGTCCGCGTCTGTCTGGCTCTGGCATCGCAACGATGGTGCGTGGGATTTGAAGAAAGTGATAGAAATTCCAGCCGAACCGGCCGATCCGGCAAACCTACCGCCGATGCTCAAGGATTTTAAAGCGGTGCCGCCACTAGTATCGGACATCAATTTATCGCTGGACGATAAATTTCTGTACGTTTCCTGCTGGGGGACGGGCGAGTTCTTACAATATGACGTATCCGACCCATTCAATCCGAAGAAGACTGGCTCAGTGCGCATTGGCGGAATCGTCAATCGCACGTCGCACCCGAAGAAACCAAACCAGCCGCTGTCTGGCGGGCCGCAAATGGTGGAAGTGAGCCGGGATGGCAAACGGGTCTATTTTACGAACTCGCTTTATGCCGCGTGGGATGAGCAATTCTATCCCGACGGCGTAGGCAGTTGGATGGCCAAACTTGAGGCCGACCCACAAGGCGGCATACGCTTCGACGAAAATTTTTTCGTCGAGAACAGCGATTATCGTGTTCACCAGATTCGCCTCGAAGGAGGCGATTCTTCCAGCGATTCGTTCTGTTTTCCGTGAGTGGGCTCTGGCCGTGGCTGACGCTGTTCGGCCTAGGCGCTTTTCACGGGATCAATCCGGCCATGGGATGGCTATTTGCTGTTGGACTGGGATTGCAGGAACAGAAGCGCATAGCAGTTCTTCGTGCTCTGCCACCGATCGCTCTCGGACACGCGCTTTCCATCGCGACTATCATCGCGGCGGTTCTGCTGGCTCGGGTTACCGTGCCACCATTCGATCTGAAAATTGCTGCTGCTGCGATCCTATTTGCTTTTGGACTGTATCGCCTCTTTCGCTCACGTCACCCGAACTGGGTAGGCATGCGGGTTGGTTTCGGCGATTTAACTCTATGGTCTTTTGTTATGGCATCGGCTCATGGCGCGGGTTTAATGTTAATCCCGTTATTTCTTAAATCAGCCCCACAGACGCTTGCGCCACACACGGGTCCAATGGCCTTGCACATGCACTCGACTTGCGGCCTCGGATTCGCTAACTTCAACACTCCTTCGCTGCTGACGAGTTCAGTTGCCGTCCATACCTTGGGCTATCTTTTGGTAACTGGTGTGGTAGCGATGTTGGTTTACGAGAAGCTCGGTGTCGGAATGTTGCGCCGCGCCTGGTTCAACGTGGATTTGTTCTGGACGCTCGCGCTGATAGCCACTGGCGTATTGATCCTGTTCCTTTGATTTGGTGTTGTCGCCCTGGATAGATTTCGTTATTCGCGGATTGCAGGCGATTAGGTAATGCTGGCGCCGTGGAAATTCTCAGTACCGTTGCCAGCGCCAGCTCATTGGCAAAAAACAAACCTCGCGTGCTCGTTCCAACGATGGGGGCTTTGCACAAGGCGCATTTGCAGTTGATTCGGATCGCGCGTGAGCGCGCCGGCATCGATGGTGAAGTGGCGGTGAGCATCTTTGTGAACCCGATCCAGTTTGAACCGGGAAGCGATTACCAACAATATCCCCGTCCGGAACAAGCCGATGAAGATTTTTGCCGGGAAGCGGGAGTCAATCTTTTATTTAGGCCGCCGGTTGGGGAGATGTATTTTGATGATCGCTCCACATTTGTGGAGGAAACTTCTTTATCGAGTGTGCTTGAAGGCGAATCGCGCCCCGGACATTTCCGTGGCGTCTGCACGGTGGTCGCGAAACTTTTCAATATTCTTGCGCCGGACGCGGCGTTATTTGGCGAGAAGGATTTTCAGCAACTGGCGATCGTTCGCCGCATGGTGCGGGATCTCGATTTTAAGATTGAAATCGTAGCTGTACCTACCGTGCGCGAAGAGGACGGACTGGCATGCAGCTCGCGCAATCAATATTTAAACTCAGAAGAACGGAAACAGGCAACAGTTTTGCATAAAGCGTTAGTGGCCGCGGCAAATGCCGGCAAAAAATCCGCGAGCGACGTTATCGATCTTGCGCGAAAGGTGATCAGCGAAGCGCCACTGGCGCGAATCGATTATGTGGCGCTAGTGGATGCGGAAAATTCGCAAGCGGTGGAAATGGTCAGACCGAACTCATTGCTCGCGGTGGCCGTGTTCTTCGACAAGACTCGTTTAATCGACAACATCCGATTAGGATGAACGAACACGATTCGCGGAGCGCACCAATGTTGCTTGTGTCGTTAGGCATCTTGCCTGACGGACGACCCATGCGGTACGCGGTACAAAGGTGTTCGCGGCCAGATGCCGCGAACGACACGGTGGAAACGTGCGCTCCACATATTTCATGAAAGAATACGATTTCGTGGTGATCGGCAGCGGCATCGCCGGTCTCAGCTTCGCATTAAAAGCGGCCCGGCATGGCTCGGTAGCTGTCGTTACGAAGCGCAAGGGCGCAGATACAAACACCGCCTGGGCGCAGGGCGGGATCGCGTGCGTGACCAGCGATGAAGACTCATTTGAACTGCACGTGCGCGATACGCTCGAGGCCGGCGCTGGTCTTTGTGACGAAGAGGTCGTTCGCACGATTGTGACCGAGGGTCCGGAGCGCATTCGCGAGCTCGCAGATCTCGGGTTACAGTTCGATGAACGCGAGATCTCGGGACATCGTGAGCTTGACCTGGGCAAAGAGGGCGGTCACTCGAAGCGCCGGGTGCTGCATGTGCAAGACGTAACCGGGAAGGAGATTGAGGAGACTTTGCTGGGCGAGCTGGGCCGACAGTCACAAGTCGAGTTATTAGAAAATCACATGGCGGTGGATTTGATCACCGCCGCCAAGCTTGGCTTTGCCACTGAAAACCGATGCCTTGGGGTCTATGTTCTGGATGGGAAAACTGGAGAGGTAGAGACTATCCGGTCGGATCGGATCGTGCTCGCGACAGGTGGTTGCAGCAAAGTTTATTTGTACACGACGAACCCGGATATTGCGACCGGGGACGGTGTAGCGATGGCGTGGCGGGCAGGGGTGGAGATCGCAAATATGGAGTTCATCCAATTTCATCCCACATGTCTTTTTCACCCGCAGGCGAAATCATTTCTCATTTCAGAAGCGGTTCGCGGCGAAGGCGGCATTTTGCGTAACAATCGCGGCGAAGATTTTATGAAGCGATACGATGTGCGCGGCTCCCTGGCGCCGCGCGACATCGTGGCGCGCGCAATTGACGTGGAGATTAAACGCTCAGGCGCGAAATGTGTGTTTTTGGATATCACGCATAGATCGCCGGAATTTATTCAGGAGCGTTTCCCGCACATTTACCAGACATGCCTGCGATTCGGCATCGAAATGTCGAAGCAGGCGATACCAGTTGTGCCGGCTGCGCATTATCAATGCGGTGGAATCAAAACGGACGTGAACGGCGCGACGAGTTTGCCCGGGCTGTATGCGATCGGTGAGGTTGCGTGCACCGGGTTGCACGGAGCAAATCGGCTTGCGAGCAACTCGCTGCTGGAAGGCTTGGTAGTGGCGCATCGCGCGGCGATCGCTGCCGTCCGGACGCGACCGGTTTCGAAACAAAATATCCCGTTACCGGAATGGGAGTCTGGAAATGTGCAGGACGTAGATGAACTCGTCGTAATTTATCACAATTGGGATGAGATCAGACGCCTGATGTGGGATTATGTAGGAATTGTGCGCACCGATAAACGACTGCAGCGAGCCAGCGCACGGCTGCGAAATCTCCAGCGCGAAATTCGCGAGTTCTATTGGAATTTCAAAGTGTCAGTTGACCTGTTAGAGCTGCGCAATCTCGCAGCAGTAGCAGCGTTGATTGTCGATTCGGCGCTGTGCCGCAAAGAGAGCCGCGGCCTCCATTTCACGCTGGATTATCCGGAGACGGACGATCGACAGTTCAAGCGCGACACGGTGCTCAGCCGCGGTTGAGCCTGCGGCGCGTCGCGACATCCGTCCTGGGCACCTTCAATACGGCAGTTGGTTTCTTGTCGCTCAGGAGCAACATAGAGGGCAACTTCAACACCGCGATTGGCGCTGGGGCGCTCCTTAGCAATACCGCCGACGAAAATACGGCCATTGGCACCGGCGCCCTTTTGAGCAACACCACAGGCTCCCAGAATACGGCCATTGGAGCGTTCGCCCTCTCAAGCAACATCATCGGCTTTTCCAACACGGTCATTGGTCACGAGGCGCTCTTAAACAATACCATCGGCTTCTTAAACGCGGCCTTTGGGCGATTTAGCGAGCGTCAATGTCATCACAGCCAGTGACGTTATCTGTATAGGCGCCACTGCCTTCGGTGCGGACGTGAGCAATAGCTGTTTTATCGGAAATATTCGTGAAGTAACAACGGCAAACCCCGACGCCATACCAGTGCTGATTGACTCTGCCGGTCAGCTGGGCACGACCAGTTCTTCCCGCCGGTTCAAGAACGAGATTAAACCGATAGACACTGTCAGCGAAGCGATATTGGGGCTCAAGCCGGTGACGTTCCACTACAAGAGCCATAAGACAGATACACCGCAGTTCGGTTTGATTGCTGAGGAAGTAGCCAAAGTGAATCCCGATCTCGTCGTGCGTGATAAGAACGGCGAGATCTACACCGTGCGTTATGACGCGGTGAACGCGATGTTGCTCAACGAGTTTCTAAAAGAGCATCGTAAAGTCCAAGAGCTAAACTCGACTGTGGCGACGCAACAAGCGACCATTGCGCAACAGCAGAAAGACTTCCAAGCAGCTACCGCGCGACAGGAGAACGAAATTCAAGCGCTAAGCGCAAATCTGAACGAACAAGCGAAGCAAATCCAAAAAGTGAGCGCACAGATTGAGATGAGCAAACCCGCACTGAAAGTCGCAGGCCACAGTCACTAACCCAGCGGTTGAATGGCGGCTGAAGGTCTTTGTCTGGGGGAGCGCGCGCGCGCCTCGCGTGCTGGCGATCGCGCCCTCGCGATCGCGAACTTTCTGCAATTGATCCAGCTATTCCCACGAGCTCAGCGGTATTTCGGCGAGGGCGCCGAAATGTGCACGCGAGGCGCGTGCGCTCCCCGGGCCGAATACCGCAGCGCCAGAAGATAACATTATCGAGAGAACTTCGATTGCCGTAATTCTTGA